>NZ_JBVHMF010000032.1:0-63665 GCF_055558595.1 Streptomyces sp. NPDC025721
TACCGCCCGCAGACCAACGGCAAGGTCGAACGCTTCAACCGCACCCTGCTCGACGAATGGGCCTACCAACAGCCCTACACCACCAACGACCAGCGCACCGCAGCCCTGGCAGACTTCCTCCACACCTACAACCACCACCGCACCCACACCGCACTCGGCGGCCAGCCAACCATCACCCGCGTCAACAACCCTCCAGGTCACTACACCTAGGCCATGCCCGCGACAGCGGCGGGCCCGTCCCGGGCGGCGTATCACGGAGTGGAACCGCGGAACGTCCCCCATGCCCGGGTCTCTACACTTGGCAGGGTGATCTCCCGAATCGATCTGCGCGGTGCCGCCTTCCCCGAGGGCGGGATCGACCGCGACCTGCTGCCCCGAGCCGAGTTCGACGTGGAGGCGGCGCTGAACACCGTGCGGCCGATCTGCGAGGACGTGCGCCATCGCGGCACGGCGGCGGTCATCGAGTACGGAGAGCGGTTCGACGGCGTCAGGGTCGACCGGCTGCGGGTGCCCGAGCGGGCGCTGAGCGACGCGCTGGCCGCGCTCGACCCGGCCGTGCGCGCCGCGCTGGAGGAGTCGATCCGCCGCGCCCGCCTGGTCCACCGCGAACAGCGCCGCCAGGACGTCACCACACGGGTCGTGCCCGGCGGGACCGTCACCGAGAAGTGGCTGCCCGTCCAGCGCGTGGGCCTCTACGTGCCCGGCGGCCTCGCCGTCTACCCGTCGTCCGTCGTGATGAACGTCGTGCCCGCGCAGGAGGCCGGGGTCGAGGGCATCGCGGTGGCCTCCCCGCCGCAGAAGGACTTCGGCGGCTCCCCGCACCCCACCATCCTCGCCGCCTGCGCCCTGCTCGGCGTGACCGAGGTGTACGCCACCGGCGGCGCGCAGGCCGTCGCGATGTTCGCGTACGGCACCGACGAGTGCCGCCCGGTCAACCTCGTCACCGGCCCCGGCAACATCTACGTGGCCGCCGCCAAGCGCCTGCTCAAGGGCCGGATCGGCATCGACGCCGAGGCCGGGCCCACCGAGATCGCGATCCTCGCCGACGCCGCCGCCGACCCCGGCTACGTCGCCGCCGACCTGATCAGCCAGGCCGAGCACGACCCGCTCGCCGCCGCCGTCCTGGTCACCACCTCGCCCGAGCTGGCCGACGCGGTCGACAAGGAGCTGGAGGCCCAGGTCGAGGCCACCCGGCACACCCAGCGGATCACCGCCTCGCTCACCGGCCGCCAGTCGGCGACCGTGCTGGTCGACACCCTCGACCAGGGCCTTGAGGTGGTGGACGCCTACGCCGCCGAGCACCTGGAGATCCAGACCGAGGACGCCGCCGTCGTCGCGGCCCGCGTGCGCAACGCGGGCGCGATCTTCGTCGGCCCGCACGCCCCCGTCTCGCTCGGCGACTACTGCGCGGGCTCCAACCACGTCCTGCCCACCGGCGGCTGCGCCTGCCACTCCTCGGGCCTGTCCGTGCAGTCCTTCCTGCGCGGCATCCACGTCGTGGACTACACGCGCGACGCGCTCGCCGAGGTCGCCCACCACGTGGTGACGCTCGCCGAGGCCGAGGACCTGCCCGCGCACGGCGCCGCGGTCAAGGCCCGCTTCGGATGGGACCTCCCGTGACCGGCATCGACGACCTGCCCATCCGCGACGAACTGCGCGGCCAGTCCCCGTACGGCGCGCCCCAGCTCGACGTGCCGGTGCGGCTGAACACCAACGAGAACCCGTATCCGCTGCCCGACGCGCTGGTCGCCCGGATCGCCGAGCGCGTCACCGAGGCCGCCCGGCAGCTCAACCGCTACCCGGACCGGGACGCCGTCGAGCTGCGCACCGAGCTGGCCGCGTATCTGTCCAGGACCGCGGGCCACCGCGTGGGCAGCGACCAGGTGTGGGCGGCCAACGGCTCCAACGAGGTCATCCAGCAGCTCCTCCAGACCTTCGGCGGCCCCGGCAGGACCGCGATCGGCTTCGAGCCGTCGTACTCGATGCACGCGCTGATCTCGCGCGGCACCGGCACCGGCTGGATCTCCGGGCCGCGCGACGCGGAGTTCCGGATCGACGTGGACGCGGCGGTCCGCGAGATCCACCGCCGCCGCCCCGACGTGGTGTTCGTCTGCTCGCCCAACAATCCGACCGGTACGGCCGTGGACGCCGCGACCGTACTGGCGCTGTACGAGGCCGCGCAGGCCGCCAAGCCGTCGATGGTGGTGGTGGACGAGGCGTACGGCGAGTTCTCGCACCGCCCGTCGCTGCTGCCGCTGATCGAGGGCCGCCCGCACCTGGTGCTGACCCGCACCATGTCCAAGGCGTTCGGCGCCGCCGGGCTGCGGCTCGGCTATCTGGCGGCCGACCCCGCCGTGGTGGACGCGGTGCAGCTCGTCCGGCTGCCGTATCACCTGTCCTCGGTCACCCAGGCGACCGCGCTGGCCGCCCTGGAGCACACCGACACACTGCTCGGCTACGTCCAGCAGCTCAAGGACGAACGGGACCGGCTCGTCGCCGAGTTGACGGCGATCGGCTGCGCGGTCACCGAGTCCGACGCCAACTTCGTGCAGTTCGGCCGCTTCGCCGACAGCCACGCCGCCTGGCAGGCGATCCTCGACCACGGGGTCCTCGTCCGGGACAACGGCGTCCCCGGCTGGCTGCGGGTCTCCGCGGGCACCCCGGCGGAGAACGACGCGTTCCTCGACGCCGTCAGGACCGTGGTCAAGGAACACAGCGACCAGCAGCACATCAGGCACCACCGTACGGAGGAGTCCGCATGACCCGCGTGGGCCGCGTGGAGCGCAGCACCAAGGAGACGTCCGTCGTCGTCGAGATCGACCTGGACGGTACGGGACAGGTGGCCGTCTCCACCGGTGTGGGCTTCTACGACCACATGCTCGACCAGCTCGGCAGGCACGGCCTGTTCGACCTGTCGGTGAAGACCGAGGGCGACCTGCACATCGACACGCACCACACGATCGAGGACACCGCGCTCGCGCTCGGTGCCGCGTTCAAGCAGGCGCTCGGCGACAAGGTCGGCATCTACCGCTTCGGCAACTGCACGGTCCCGCTGGACGAATCCCTCGCCCAGGTGACCGTGGACCTGTCGGGCCGCCCCTACCTGGTGCACACCGAGCCGGAGAACATGGCGCCGATGATCGGCTCCTACGACACCACGATGACCCGGCACATCCTGGAGTCCTTCGTCGCCCAGGCGCAGATCGCGCTGCACGTCCACGTGCCGTACGGGCGCAACGCGCACCACATCGTGGAGTGCCAGTTCAAGGCGCTCGCCAGGGCGCTGCGCTACGCCAGCGAGCGCGACCCGCGCGCCGCCGGAATCCTGCCGTCGACCAAGGGCGCGCTATGAACACGTACTCGACCCTCTTCATCCTGCTCGGGCTCTTCCTCGCCGGAGGCGTCTACTCCTTCTGGCAGCAGAAGCAGTCCAAGAGCATGATCGCGGTCCTGGCCATCGGCTCCGTGATGGCGCTGGCGGCCGGGCTGCTCCAGCTCTAGCGGGAGGAGCCGACATGACTGGACTGAGGCACAAGAGCGTGGTCGTCCTCGACTACGGCTTCGGCAACGTCCGTTCGGCCGAGCGGGCGCTCGCGCGCGCCGGGGCCGAGGTGGAGATCACCGCCGACTTCGGCCGGGCGATGAACGCCGACGGGCTGCTGGTGCCCGGCGTCGGCGCCTTCGCCGCCTGCATGGCGGGCCTGAAGGGCGTACGCGGCGACTGGATCGTCGGCCGCAGGCTGGCCGGCGGACGGCCGGTCATGGGCATCTGCGTCGGCATGCAGATCCTCTTCGCCCGCGGCATCGAGCACGGCGTGGAGACCGAAGGGCTCGACGAGTGGCCCGGCACGGTCGAGCCGCTGAAGGCGCCCGTCGTCCCGCACATGGGCTGGAACACCGTACGGCCGCCCGCCGACTCACGGCAGTTCGCGGGCCTGGACACCGACGCCCGCTTCTACTTCGTGCACTCCTACGCGGTGCGCGAGTGGGAATTCGACACGCACAACGCGGCGATCCGCGCGCCGAAGGTCACCTGGTCCACGCACGGCGAGCCGTTCGTGGCCGCGGTGGAGAACGGCGCGCTGTGGGCCACCCAGTTCCACCCGGAGAAATCCGGCGACGCGGGCGCCCAGTTGCTCACCAACTGGCTGGACACCCTCTAACGCGGTCTCACGCGTCAACCGCTCGACCCGTTAGTCCCTCTCACTCGCCGCCTGGCCCCCTTCCACCGTCCGCTTTCACCTCCTCCCTTCTACGACGTAGGACGCACCCGATGAACAGGCTCGAACTCCTCCCCGCCGTCGACGTCCGGGACGGCCAGGCCGTACGCCTCGTGCACGGCGAGTCCGGATCCGAGACGTCCTACGGCGACCCGCACGCCGCCGCGCTGGCCTGGCAGGCGGCGGGCGCGGAGTGGCTGCACCTGGTGGACCTCGACGCGGCCTTCGGCACCGGCGACAACCGGGCGCAGATCGCCGAGGTGGCCCGTTCGATGGACATCAAGGTCGAGCTGTCCGGCGGCATCCGCGACGACGACACGCTCGCCGCCGCGCTGGCCACCGGCTGCACCCGCGTCAACCTCGGCACGGCCGCGCTGGAGACCCCGGAGTGGGTCGCCAAGGTCATCGCCGAGCACGGCGAACGGATCGCGGTCGGCCTCGACGTGCGCGGCACCACGCTGCGCGGCCGGGGCTGGACCCGCGACGGCGGCGACCTCTACGAGACGCTGGCCCGGCTGGACTCCGAGGGCTGCGCGCGGTACGTCGTCACCGACATCGCGAAGGACGGTACGCTCCAGGGCCCCAACCTGGAACTGCTCGCCGGGGTCTGCGCCGCCACCGACCGGCCGGTCGTCGCGTCCGGCGGCGTCTCGTCCCTCGACGACCTGCGCGCCATCGCGACTCTCGTGCCGCGGGGTGTCGAAGGCGCGATTGTCGGAAAGGCGCTCTACGCCAAGGCGTTCACCTTGGAAGAAGCCCTGGAGGCGGTATCACGATGACGGAGACCCCCGCAGTACGGCGCGACCAGTCCGAAAGCCCGCTGGAGGAGACCATCGGTTTCGCCCGCGCCGTCGCGGCGGGGGACCTGGTCCTGGTGTCCGGCACGATGCCCCTCGTCGACGGTGAGGTGCGCGGCGAGGGCAGCCCGTACGAACAGGCCCTGCTCGCCTTCGGGAACGCGCTGGCGGCGATCGAGCCCTTCGGCCTCGGGCCCGACAGCGTGATCCGCACCCGTATGTACATGAGCCACGCCAGGGACGCCGACGACGTCGGGCGCGCCCACCGGGAGCTGTTCGGGGCCGTGCGGCCCGCCGCCACCATGGTCGTGGTGGCCGGTTTCATGGACTCCCGCGTCCTGGTCGAGGTGGAGATCGAAGCCTACCGAGGAGCCGGCAGATGACCCTCGCGGTCCGTGTCATCCCCTGCCTCGACGTGGACAACGGCCGCGTCGTGAAGGGCGTCAACTTCCGGAATCTGCGGGACGCGGGCGACCCGGTGGAGATGGCCAAGCTCTACGACGCCGAGGGCGCCGACGAGTTGACCTTCCTGGACATCACCGCCTCCTCCGGCGACCGGGAGACCACGTACGACGTCGTCCGCCGTACGGCCGAGCAGGTCTTCATCCCGCTCACCGTGGGCGGCGGTGTGCGGACGGTCACGGACGTGGACCTGCTGCTGCGCGCGGGCGCCGACAAGGTGGGCGTCAACACGGCGGCCATCGCCAGGCCCGAGCTGATCCGGGAGATCGCCGAGCGGTTCGGCCGGCAGGTGCTGGTGCTGTCGGTGGACGCGCGGCGCACCCCCTCGGGTTCCTTCGAGGTCACCACGCACGGCGGGCGGCGCGGCACCGGCATCGACGCGGTGGAGTGGGCGCAGCGCGCGGCCGAGCTGGGCGCGGGCGAGATCCTGCTCAACTCGATGGACGCGGACGGCACCAAGGACGGCTACGACACGGAGATGATCGCGGCCGTCCGCAAGCTGGTGACGGTCCCGGTGATCGCCTCCGGCGGCGCGGGCCGCCTCGCCGACTTCGCGCCCGCGGTGGCGGCGGGCGCCGACGCCGTACTGGCCGCGTCCGTCTTCCACTTCGGCGACCTGCGGATCGGCGAGGTCAAGACGGCGCTGCGGGAGGCCGGGCACCCGGTGCGCTGAGCAGGGGTTTCCGTCGGCTGCCGCTCTCCATGTGCGGCGGCTCCGCTTTTCGGCGGCTCAGTCCTGGCGGCGGGTGCAGACCAGCGCCGCGAGGTCCGGCGCGAGCGGTATCTCCACCGAGCGCAGCGCCGGGTGCTCCAGCCAGTGCAGCCTGGCCAAATCGGGGCTGCCCTCGTGCAGCGGCGGCCATCGGTCGGCGGGCGTGAAGTCGTCCACGACGAGGACGCCGCCGGGGCGCAGCAGCTCCACGGGATCGGCCGCCTCGTCCCCCTTCCCCTGGCCGCCGCCGTCCAGGACCAGCAGGTCGAAGGGGCCGTGCGCGGCGATGTCCTTCCAGTCGCCGCATTCGACGGTGACCTGCGGCGCGAGGTCCGAGAACAGCCAGGCGGCCGTTTCCGCGCGCCCCGGATCGCGCTCGACGCTCACCGCGGTGGCGTCGTCCCGCATGCCTGTGACCAGCCAGCCGAGCCCCACTCCGAGTCCGGTACCGGTCTCGCCGATACGGGTGGCGCCCGCGGCGAGCGCGCGCAGCAGGCGGCCCTGCTCGGGGCGGCAGGAGTGGGGGAAGCCGAGCTGCTGTGCGGTGCGGGCGGCGCGTTCGACCAGCGGGGGCAGGTCGCCGGGGCCGCGGAGGTGCGCGCGGGTGCCGTCGAGTGACATGCCCGACATCCTGCCGGGGGCGCCCGGTCCACTGCCGGTGAACAGATGAGAAAGAGAAGTTGCGCAAATCAGATTGCGCAACTTTTCTTTCCTATCTAGGCTGGTGGTCGTGCCAGAAAAAGACGACGCCCCCCGGCCCCAGGCCCAGCGCATCACCGACCTCGACGCGCTGAAGGTCTTCACCCACCCGCTGCGCATCCAGCTCTACCGCCACCTGGTCACCTCGGGCGCCGCCACCGCCTCCCACCTGGCCGACCAGGTGGACGAGGCGGTGTCCCTGGTCAGCTACCACCTGCGCAAGCTCGCCGCCCACGGCTTCATCGTCGAGGCCCCCGAGAAGAGCACCGACGGCCGCGAGCGCTGGTGGAAGGTCTCCGCCGAGCGCGGATTCTCCTTCCGCAGCGGGGACTTCACGGACCGGCCCGAGGGCGCAGCCGTCGTCAACGAGGTCACCAGGCAGCTCCTGGCCAGCCGCTACGAGCGGTACGAGCGCTACCTGGCCCAGCAGGCCGCCTGGGCGGGGGAGTGGACCGACGCCTCCTTCAGCTCCGAGTACATGCCGCGGCTCAGCGCCGCCGAACTCCACGAGATGGACGAGGAGATCACCGCGCTCATGCGCCGCTGGATCGACCGCGGCAAGGCGGCGGTCGAGGCGGGCGACACCGAGGGCCGGGAGCTGGTGGCCGTGCAGATGTACGGATTCCCGTTCCGGGAGTGACCGCGGAAGGCCCCTCAGACCGCGCCCGACCCGACGTCGAGACCAGAGGAGGGCCGCCACCATGACGGCGACCGCGATACCCGCAACACCGCACGGCAGGCCCGCGCACAAGGACGGGAACGTGCTGCGCTGGCTGATCGCGTACACCGCGTCCATGCTCGGCGACTGCGTCTACTTCCTCGCCCTCGGCTTCGCCGCCGCCAAGGTGGCGCCGCCGACGCAGGTGGGCCTGGTGATGGCGGTCGGCGCGGTGCCGCGCGCGGTGCTGATGCTCGGCGGGGGAGTGATCGCCGACCGGTTCGGGCCGCGCAAGGTGGTGATCGGCGGCGACGCGGTGCGCTGCGCGCTGATCCTCGGCGCCGCGGCGACGCTGGCGCTCTCCTCGCCCGGCCTGTGGCTGCTGGTCGTCGTCTCGCTGCTCTTCGGCGTCGTGGACGCGCTGTTCATGCCGGCCGTCGGCGCGCTGCCGCCGCGGATCGTCGCCGCCGACCAGCTCACCCGCTTGCAGGGCATGCGGTCCCTCACCATCCGCTTCGGCACCATCGTCGGACCGCCGGTCGGCGGCCTCGCGATGGGGCTCGGCGGCGCCACGGCCGCCTTCGCCCTGGCGGGCGCGCTCTTCGCGGTCTCCGTACCGCTGCTGATCGCCACCCGCATGAGCCCGCTGCCCGAGGCGCCCGCCGGGAGCGACGGGCCCGAGGAGGGCGCGAGCGCCTGGCGGGATCTGCTCGACGGACTGCGGTACGTCCGCCGCCACCGGCTCGTCGGCCCGCTGGTCCTGTCCGCCGCCATCTGCGAACTGGGCCTGGTCGGCCCGTTGAACGTCGGCATGATCCTGCTCGCCCAGCACCGCGGCTGGGGCTCGTCCGGCTACGGCTGGATCATCGCGGGCTTCGGCGCGGGCGCCGGGTGCGGCGCGCTGCTGCTGACCGTACGGGGCCGTCTGCCGCGGGCCGGGGCCGTCCAGATCGGCGCCCTGTTCGCGGGCGCCGCGGGCGTCGGCCTGATCGGCGTGGCGCCCTCGCCGGCCCTCGCGGTCGCCGTCGCCGCGCTGAGCGGCCTGTTCTGCGGCATCTGCGGCAGCCTCGCGTACGCCCTCATCCAGTCGGCGGCCGACCCCGGCTACCTCGGCCGCGTCACCTCGGTGATGAGCCTCAGCAGCTTCGGCCTCGCCCCCCTGGCCTACCCCCTCTTCGGCGCCGCCGTCGCCGCCTGGGGCCCGGCCCCCGTCTTCCTCACCAGCGCCGTCCTCACCATGACCGGAGGCGTCGTCGGCCTCGGCACCCCCGCGATCCGCACCGCGGAACTTCCCCGCGGGAAGCCGGCGCCGCGCCCGGCGGCGGACGTGACGGCTGCCGCCGAGCCGGTGACCGCGGGCCGGGACTGACGCCGAGAAAATGCTGTGACGTGCGCGGGGGCCTCCTGTTAGCTTCGCGCTCATGGACCCGCTCGGTGATGCAGAGATTCGCGGCTCGTTCGTCAATTGCTCCAAGGGGGAGGCGAAGCGGATCAGCCTGCCCAGGGATCTGGGCGACCTGCCGTGGAGCGACCTGGACTTCCTCGGCTGGCGCGACCCCGGCGCCCGCGACCGCGCCTATCTGGTGCGGCCCGGCGACGAACCCGTGGGCATCGTCCTGCGGATCGCCCCCGGCGCCCGGCGCAATCTGATGCGCAGCAGCCTCTGCTCCCTCTGCCTCACCGGCCACTCCGGCGGCGGCGTCGACCTCCTGGCGGCCCCGCTCGCGGGCGCCGCCGGCCGCCAGGGCAACACCGTCGCCCTCTACATGTGCGCCGACCTCGCCTGTTCCCTCTACGTCCGCGGCAAGAAGAGCTCCGTCCTGGTCAAGCGGCTCGAGGAGACCCTCACCCTCGACGAACAGATCGCCCGCACCCTCCGCAATCTCGACGGCTTCCTCGCCAAGGTCGTCGCCTAGCCGGACGAACGGCGGTGCGCCGGAGAAGCCGGGTCACGCGGTCGGCGTGAGGACGAGCCGGCGGCCCGGCTCGACGGGAGCCGTCCAGGCGCGCTCGACCTCGCAGAGGGATACGGCGTCGGCCGCGACGGAGAAGACCCCGGCCGTGAGCCGAGCGACCAGCGAAGGAAGTTCGGCGACGATGCCCGCGGCGGTGACGGAGCCCTGGCCACTGCCCATGACGCGGAGGTTGGCGGCGCGCAGGACGAAGGACGGCAGGGTGATGTCGGGTCCGGCCGTGGAGCCGATCTGGATCCAGTCGAGGGCGGCGGCACGGTCGGTGCGGCGGGTGAGCAGCGCGGGGAGGGCCCGCTCGGTCGGCGCGCCCCAGGTGTAGTCGATCACGACGTCCACGTCCGCCGCGGCCTCGCCGAGCCGGTCGGCGGCCTCCTCGGGGTCGCCCGCGAGGGAGACCACGTCGGTGGCGCCGAGGCCGCCGAGCAGGGCGAGCCGGTCGGCGTCCCGCCCGGCGGCCACGACTCGCTCGGCGCCGAGGTGCCGGGCGATCTGGACGGCCATCTGCCCGGCGTTCCCCGTCGCGCCGAGCACCAGCACGCTCTGGCCCGCACGGAAGGAGATCCGGCGGCGCAGCGCGACCCACGAGGACAGGGCGGGGTTCATCGCCGCCGCGACGACCACCGGGTCGGCGTCCGCGGGCAGCGGTACGGCGCGCCGCGGGTCGACCAGCGCCCGCTCGGCCATGGTGCCGGGCACGTCGTCGTCGGCCACGAAGTACACCGCGCTGCCGTCGGCCAGCCGCCCGACGCCGCCCCCGCCGCACCGTCCGCACGAGCGCCCGACGAACCGCCCGCGCACGCGGCTGACCTGGGAATCGTCGACGCTCTGGCGCAGCTCTCGTTCCTCGTGCAGAACGCGCTGGGGAAGGTCGCGGCCGAGCTGGGCCTGTCGGTTATCCAGCTGCGCCTGCTGGGCGTGCTCAGGGACCGGGAGCCGGGCATGCGGGAACTCGCCCGCCATCTGGAGCTGGACAAATCCAGCATCACCGGCCTGGTCGACCGGGCCGAGCGCCGCGGTCTGGTCCGCCGCACCCCCGCGCCGCACGACGGCCGCGCCGTACAGGTGTCACTGACCGACGAAGGGCGGGCGGCGGCCCGGGCGCTGGAGGCCGACGCCGACCGGCGGATCCGGGCGCTCGCGGCCGGCCTCGCCGACGAGCAGCGCGCCGCCCTGTCCGTGCTGGCGAGCGCTGTGGTGTCCGGCAACAGCGCGCTGTGAGAAGCCCAGGGTTGACGGGGCCGAGGGGCCCTCGCCCGCCAGGGCGGCGGACGCGCTGCCGGCTACCGCGTCACAGTCCGAGCTTCGCCGCGTACAGCCGCGCCACCGCGTCCTTGTCGCCGTCCACCTCGACCTCGGCGGCGTCCTGGCGGCCGAAGACGAAGATCGTCAGCTCGGACGGCTCACCGGTCACGGTCACCACGGGAGAGCCCTTGCGGGCGACGGCGGTCTGGCCGTTCGGACGGCGCAGCACCAGGCCGACCGGGGAGCGGCGGCCCGCGAGCCGGGCGGCACGCTCCAGCCGGGCCCACAGCGTGTCGGCGAAGACGGGGTCGATGGCACGCGGCGTCCAGTCGGGCGTGGCACGCCTGACGTCCTCGGCGTGGACGTAGAACTCGACGGTGTTGGAAGCCTCGTCCACCTGCTTGATGGTGAAGGGCGACATCCGCGGCGGGCCGGTCCTGATGAGCTGGATCAGCTCTTCGTACGGCTTTCGCGCGTACTCCTTGCGGACCCGTTCCGCACGGTCCTTGAGCTGCGGGATGACAAGCCCCGCCGCCGCGTCACCGCGCCGTTCGCGTACCACGACGTGCGCGGCCAGGTCGCGGGTGGACCAGCCCTCGCACAGCGTCGGGCCGTCGGGTCCTGACTGCTCCAGCAGATCGGCGAGGAGCAGACGTTCGCGCTGGGCATGTGTCGACATGACCCCAGATTAACGGCCCCTTGGCCGATACGTCCGCTCCCCGCCCCTGCCGCCCCCGTGAGGCGTCAGCCCAGCGGAGCGTAGAGCTTCTTGCTGTTGGTGCCGTTGTTGAGCGTGAGCGAGCAGGTCACCGTCTTGCGGCCCTGGAGCTCGTAGGTGGTCAGCTTCGGGAAGAGCGCGTACGGGTAGTACAGCCGCCCGTCCGCGGGAAGGTGCTTCTTGGCGTCGGCCGTGCACAGCTCCAGCGCCTTCGACTGGATCTCCGAGTCGGTGCTGAAGGTGCCGGACAGCGTCTCGTTGGCGACGACCTGGCCGTCGTGCGCGGAGCTGCACGACTTGGTGGTCACCGTGTCGACGGTCGGCGTGAGGGTCGGCGCGTCGAAGCACTTGCCCGGCGAGAGCACCACGTACGGCACGACCTTCTCGGTCGGGGTGATGCTCGGGAAGTCGGTGAACGGGTCGTCGGTCGGGGTGTCGAACGTCGGGGTGTCCGACGGCAGCGTGAAGCTGGGCGTCGGCTCCGTGAAGGACGGCATGGACGGCAGTCCTGACGGCAGACCGCTGATCGACGGCGTCGGCTTCGCGTCGTTCTTGCTGTCGCTGCCGCCGGAGACGGCGACCGCGGTGCCGATACCGCCGATCACCACGACCGCGGCTATCGCGATCAGCACATTGCGCTTGGTGTTGTTCGGCGGCGGCGGGGGCGGCGGGTAGCCGCCGGGGCCCTGCGGGTAGCCGTAGCCACCGGGCGGGGCGGGCGGTCCGGGCGGGCCCGGCTGGCCGTAGCCGCCCTGCTGACCGTAGCCCTGCTGGCCGTAAGGACCCGGCGCGGCCTGCGTCGGCTCCTGCGGATAACCGTAGTTCTGACCGCCGCCTTGTTGCGGATAGCCATAGCCGCCGTCAGCGGGCGGCGGGGGAGGAGGGGGGCCGAAGCCCTGCGGTGGCCCGAAACCGCCTCCTTGATCCGGAGGCGGCGGCGGTCCTTCTTGCGGCGGTGGTGGAAAACCCATGCAGGCAGGATGCCCCATACGGGTGACATGAGCGAGCGACAACCGGATGGTGGTCAACTCACTTGCCCTCTTTGCCGGTTATTGACCCTTTTCGAGTTCTTGATATTCGGCGGCAGAATGGTCACCATGCCCGCCACCGCACTCGACCCAGCAGTCGCCGCCCGCCTCAAGCGCACGGCCGACGGACTCGTACCCGCCATCGCCCAGCAATACGACACCGGTGAAGTGCTGATGCTGGGGTGGATGGACGACGAGGCCCTGCACCGCACCCTCACCACCGGCCGCTGCACCTACTGGAGCCGCAGCCGCCAGGAGTACTGGGTCAAGGGCGACACCTCGGGCCACGTCCAGCACGTCAAGTCCGTCGCGCTGGACTGCGACGGCGACACCCTGCTGGTGAAGGTCGACCAGGTCGGCGCCGCCTGCCACACCGGCGACCGCACGTGCTTCGACGCCGACGTGCTGCCGCTCGGCCAGCCGGTCCGCCCTTCGCCGTACCGGCCGCTCCCGGCGCCCGGCCGTGACCACTAATCTCGGCTCATGGACCTTGAGACCTTCCGCAAGCTGGCGGTCGACCGCCGGGTGATTCCCGTGACGCGCAGGCTGCTCGCCGACGGCGACACTCCGGTCGGGCTGTACCGCAAGCTCGCGGGGGAGCGGACGGGAACGTTCCTGCTGGAGTCGGCGGACGGAGGCACCTCCCAGGCCGAAGGCTCCGGGGGAGACCGTACGTGGTCGCGCTACTCCTTCGTCGGCGTCCGGTCGGCCGCCACGCTCACCGCGCGCGACGGCCAGGCGCACTGGCTCGGCACGCCGCCGGTCGGCGTCCCGGTCGACGGCGACCCGCTGGAGGCGCTGCGCGTCACCGTCGACGCCCTGCACACCCCGCGCGACCTGGCGGCGGGGATGCCGCCCTTCACCGGCGGCATGGTCGGCTACCTCGGCTACGACATCGTGCGCCGCCTGGAGCGGATCGGCGAGCGGACCCGCGACGATCTGCGGCTGCCGGAACTGACCATGCTGCTCACCTCCGACCTCGCCGTCCTCGACCACTGGGACGGCACGGTCCTGCTGATCGCCAACGCGATCAACCACAACGACCGCGACACCGGGGTGGACGAGGCCCACGCGGACGCCGTCGCCCGCCTCGACGCCATGCAGGCCGACCTGGCCAAGCCGGTCGAATACGTCCCCGTCGAGCTGCCGCCGTCGGAACTGCCCGAATACACCGCCCTGTGGGGCGGCGCCGCCTATCAGCGCGCGGTCGACGACATCAAGGAACGTATCCGCGCGGGTGAGGCCTTCCAGGTCGTCCCCTCGCAGCGCTTCGAGACCCCGTGCACGGCCAGCGCGCTCGACGTCTACCGCGTCCTGCGGGCCACCAACCCCAGCCCGTACATGTACCTCTTCCGCTTCCCCGGCGGCGAGGGCGGCGACTTCGACGTCGTCGGCTCCAGCCCCGAGGCCCTGGTCAAGGTCGAGGACGGCCGCGCCATGGTCCACCCGATCGCGGGCACCCGCCCGCGCGGCGCCACCCCGCGACAGGACACCGCGCTCGCCGAGGAACTGCTGGCCGACCCCAAGGAACGCGCCGAGCACCTGATGCTGGTCGACCTCGGCCGCAACGACCTGGGCCGCGTCTGCGAACCCGGCAGCGTCGAGGTCGTCGACTTCATGTCGGTCGAGCGCTACTCCCACGTCATGCACATCGTCTCGACCGTCACCGGCCAGGTCGCCGAGGGCCGTACCGCCTTCGACGTGCTCACCGCCTGCTTCCCCGCGGGCACCCTCTCCGGCGCCCCCAAGCCGCGCGCCATGCAGATCATCGAGGAGCTGGAGCCGTCCCGGCGCGGTCTGTACGGCGGCTGTGTCGGCTACCTCGACTTCGCCGGTGACTCCGACACCGCCATCGCCATCCGTACGGCGCTGCTCCGCGACGGCACCGCCTACGTCCAGGCCGGGGCCGGTGTCGTCGCCGACAGCGATCCGGTGGCCGAGGACACCGAGTGCCGCAACAAGGCCGCCGCCGTCCTGCGCGCGGTGGCCACCGCCAACCGCCTGTGACGGTCGCCTTCCGGAGGCGGTCAGCCGGTCTTCGAGGGGCGTGAGCGACGAGCCACGACGTGCGTGCGCGTCGTGGCTCGTCGCGCGGTTCCTCGCGCCCTTGTGGGTGCCGTCAGCCCGCGAAGGCCGCCGTGCCGTTCGGCGTCCCGAGGCCCGTCGGGCCGTCGAAGCCGCTCACGCCGGTGCACAGGTACGAGCCGCCGCACGAGCCGTTCGAGCCGCCGGCCACGTCGTTGAGCGCGTCGGCGTGCGCGTAGGGGAACGAGGCGGGGTAGGACCCGGCCGAGGGCGCCCCGGCGAGGGCGTAGACGGCCGCGATCAGCGGCGACGAGGCGCTGGTGCCGCCGAAGACCTCCCAGCCGGTGTCCGAGCCGTACGTGTCGTGGACGGCGACGCCCGTCGCGGGGTCGGCGACCGCCGAGACGTCGGCGATGGTGCGCTTGCCGCAGTCGGCGTCCGTCTGCCAGGACGGCTTGGCGTCGTAGGAGGAGCAGCCGGAGCCGGTGCCCGTCCAGACGGACTCGGTCCAGCCGCGGCTGGAGGAGTCGCTGGTGAGCGAGGTGCCGCCGACGGCGGTGACGTACTGGGAGGCGGCCGGGTACTCGGCGCCGTAGCCGCTGTCACCGGCGCTGACGGTGATGGCGACACCGGGGTGGTCGAAGTACGAGCTGTCGTACGACGGGTCCGAGGAGGACTCGCCGCCGCCGTAGCTGTTGGAGACGTACTTCGCGCCCAGCGACACCGCGGTGTTGACGGACTCGCCCAGGTTGGTCATCGAGGAGTCGTCGGCCTCGACCAGGAGGATGTGGCAGTCGGGGCAGGCGGCGCTGACCATGTCGAGGTCGAGCGATATCTCCTCGGCCCAGCCCGCGTCGGCGCTCGGCAGCGAGGAGGCGCTGCCGGACTGGCCGACCTTCGAGAAGCAGCCGTTGTCGGTGGTGCAGGCGGGCAGGCCGTACGTGGAGCGGTAAGTGGCCAGATCCGCCTCGGCGTTGGGGTCGTCGTACGCGTCGACGATCGCCACGGTCGCGCCGGACCCGCCGGAGGAGGGCAGGGCGTACGCGCTCTGGAGATCGGCCGGGCCGAGGCCGGAGGGGGCCGCGGCCGGGTTCACCGAACCGGTGGACTTCTTGAGCGTGTTGACGCCCTGGGTGACCTTGAGCGCCTTGCACGCCATCACGTCCGGATGGGTGCTGACGGCGCAGGAGCGCGCGGTGCTGACGCCGTGCGCGGCGGGGGAGGCACCGGCGTACGGCGCCAGGGCCAGCCCCGACAGGGCCAGTCCGGCGGCGGCGGTGACCGCGAGCGCGGTGCGGCGGGCGGTGGGTGTGAGGGTGATCGAACGCAACTATTGCCTCCTGTGGGGGGTGAACCGGGGGCTTGTGGGATGCGTGACAGGTGGTGCCATTGGTGCGAGTTGACATCAGTGGGACGGCCGAGAACGTATGGTGACGAGCGCACGCCAACAAGGAGGGGGCTGGAAGCTATACCTCCGCTTTACTTGTGGCATAAGGGAGTTGGGCAAGGCATTGCCTGGTGCTGACCTCCCGGCAGGTGTGAAATCGAGTCGTCCCGGTGTGGTGTGCGACGGCTGTTCCGTACTGCTTCGTGACCATTCGGGACCGATCGCCACGGCGTGTTTTCAGCCGCGCGCCGCGACCCCCGGTCCGGCCGCCCGGTGCCCCCGCCGGACGGGCCGCCGCGCCGACAGGCGATAGTGGTGGGGTGAGTGCCGTCCCTCAGCCCCGCGCTGACCAAGCCGTCGAGACCGAAGCCGCGACCGACCGCGAGACCGGGGTCGAACCCGGCCGGGCGACCGAAGCCGGGCCCGAACGCGGGACCGGCCCCGGTGCCGCGCCCTCGGCCGCGCGGCGCACCGCCACGCGCGTCCTCGCCGTCGCGCTCGCGTGCGGCGTGATCGGCGCCAGCGTCGTGCTGCTCGCGGCGGGCAAGACCTGGGCGCGCGGCACCGTCGCCTTCGGCCAGGGCACCCTCCCGGTGCACGCCACCGGCAGCCAGGCCACCGCGCTGCCCGGCGCGCTGGCCCTGGTCGGCCTGGCCGCGCTCGTCGCCGTCTTCGCCGTGCGCCGGATCGGCCGCTACGTCGTCTCCGGGCTGCTCACGCTCTCCGGCCTCGGCGTGGTCGTCGTCGTGCTCGCCCGCCGCGCGGCCACCGGCGCCCTCAACGAACGGGCCGCCGCCGCGTCCGGCCTCACCCGCGCCACCGCGGGCCACACGAGCACCACCGGCTGGCCGCTGGTCGCCGTCGCGGGCGGCGTATTGCTGCTCCTCGCGGGCCTGCTCGCACTGCGCTACGGCCACGCCTGGCCCGCGATGTCCAGCCGCTACGACCGGCCGGGCAGCCGCCCCTCGCTGCGCGGCAGGGCCGCCGCCGCGCCCGCGCCGATCGACCCCGACCGGGCCGAGGACCTGTGGAAGGCGCTGGACCGGGGCGAGGACCCCACACAGGCCCCCGGCTGACCGGTCCCGCGCGTGCCGCGACCGCCCGTTCCACCCCCGTGCACGGCAACCCCGGAACACGCGCAACAATGGAAGACGAAGTCGGCGGCGAAAGGACGCCGCCGACCGAGAGGATTCAGGGAGCACTCATGGCGGTCCATCACGACCACGGCCACACCCCCGCCGCGTGGACCGGCTCGATCATCTCGTTCATCGGCTTCTGTGCCGGAGGCGTGTTCATGGTCGCCGCCCAGCCGGTCCCCTTCTGGGCGAGCATGGGCGTCATACTGCTCGGCCCCGTCGTCGGCGGTGCGATGAAGCTCATGGGCCTGGGCAGCAAGGAGTCACCCGAGGTACGGGTCGCCCGCGCCCACGCCGCGCAGGAGGTCCGCACCCCGGAGGGGACGACGCACACGGAGTCGCCCGCTGAGGCGCCCGCCAGCGCCTGACCCCACCGGTCCCGCCCGCCGGGCGCAGCCGCCGACCTCCGGGTCCGCGCGCTGCGCCTTCGTGCGTCCGGGGGCAGAATCGGCGATGTGATTCACGACACAGCAGGTCGGGCCGCAGGCCGGGCCCCCGCGGCGGCGCGCGGGACGGCTCCCGGAGCGGCCCTCGGCGCGCTCTCGCGCGCCGCCGTACCGCTCGCCCTCCTCGGCGCGGTGGCGGGCGCCTTCGCGTACGTCGGCGCCGTCGACCCCAACACGCCCGGCCACTACCCGGCCTGCCCGCTGCTGCACTACACCGGGATCTACTGCCCCGGCTGCGGCGGCCTGCGCAGCGCCCACGCCGTCGCCCACGGCCACCTCGGCACGGCGCTGGGCTGCAACGCCCTCGCGGTGGCCGGATACGTCGTCTTCGCCGTCGTGTGGGCCGTCTGGTTCACCCGCAGGCTGCGCGGCCGACCGTTCGAACCCGTGCTGCGCCCGGCGTACGGGAAGGCGCTCCTCGCCCTGGCGCTGGTCTTCACCGTTGTCCGGAACCTGCCGTTCGGCGCGGCGCTGATCCCGTGACCCGCCCGCCTTCCGGGGCATGCTTGTCCAGGTGGTGGGACCGCGAATCCCCGGATGCGGGCGCTGCGCCCGGCGCCCGATACCATCGGAGTGTCGGTGGTTCCCACCATTGGCTTGATCATTTCGCTGTACGAACCCGGTCCGGAAGGGGAGCTCTCGCGTGAGTGTGCTCGACGAGATCATCGACGGAGTCCGCGCTGACCTCGCCGAGCGGCAGGCCCGCGTCACCCTCGACGAACTCAAGGAGCGGGCCACCAAGGCGCGCGACGCCAAGGACGGGGTGGCCGCCCTGCGCGGCGACAGCGTCAAGGTGATCTGCGAGGTCAAGCGGTCCAGCCCCTCCAAGGGCGCGCTGGCCGCCATCGCCGACCCCGCGGGGCTCGCCGCCGACTACGAGGCGGGCGGCGCCGCCGTCATCAGCGTCCTCACCGAGGAGCGGAAGTTCGGCGGCTCCCTCGCCGACCTCGAAGCGGTCCGGGCCAAGGTCGACATCCCGGTCCTGCGCAAGGACTTCATCGTCACCGCGTACCAGCTCTGGGAGGCCCGCGCCTACGGTGCCGACCTCGCCCTGCTGATCGTCTCCGCGCTCGACCAGGACGCCCTCGTCTCGCTCGTCGAGCGCGCCCAGTCGATCGGTCTCACCCCGATCGTCGAGGTGCACGACGAGGAGGAGGTCGAGCGGGCGGTGGACGCCGGGGCGAAGATCATCGGGGTCAACGCGCGTAATCTCAAGACCCTTGAGGTCGACCGGGGGAACTTCGCCCGCGTCGCGCCCGAGATTCCCGACCACATCGTGAAGATCGCCGAGTCCGGGGTGCGTGGTCCCCACGACCTGATCGCCTACGCCAATGACGGCGCCGACGCCGTGCTCGTCGGCGAGTCGCTCGTCACCGGCAAGGATCCGCGTGCCGCGGTCGCCGATCTCGTGGCTGCCGGCGCCCATCCCGCCCTCCGCTTCGGCCGCTAACCCCCCTCCGGGGGAGGGCCCCACACCCCTTACGGTGCCCCGTCAGGGCGCCCGACCGCGCTTTGCACGGCGGTTCTTCGCGAGAGACGGTGCCCCGTCAGGGGCGCGTGAGCCGCACCTCGCGGGGCGGTTCCCCGTCAAGGACGTGCCCCGTCAGGGGCGCGGGGAACTGCGCGGCCAGCCACGATGCTCTCGCAGGTCACCGCCCGCCCCGGTGGGGCAGTTCGGTGGTGTCCGGGCCACCGGTCGGTGGTGGGTTGCTCGCGCAGTTCCTCGCGCCCCTGGCGGGGCGGGCCGTCTTTCGTTCGGGCGGTGAGCCGGTCTTTTGAGGGGCGCGGGGAACTGCGCGGCCAGCCGCGACGCTCTCGCGGGTCACCACCGGCCCCGGTGGGGCGGTTCGGTGGTGTCCGGGCCACCGGCCGGTGGTGGGTTGCTCGCGCAGGTCCCCGCGCCCCTCAAAGCGAGGCCCTGCGCGGTACCGGGGTCCTCAAGGCGAGGCGCTGCGTTGGCTGAACGCGCGCGGGGGCCGGGCATGGAGTGGGGGGACCTGCCCGGAGGGCTAGACTCGGGCGCATGTCCCTCGCCGCGCGTCTCGCCCCCGGTTGCCGCCCCCGCGGCTGCCGCGCGCCGGCGCGCAAGGTGCTGGGGCGCCGGGTGCGGTATGTGATCGGGTGCGAGCCCGGCCAGGTGAACGGCAGGCGATGGCGCCGCGGCTGAGCCGCGAGCACAGCCGCGTACGCATGACACGGACACGCGTACGCGTCCCCCCTTTCACCCGCGCCTGACGGCGCACAGCCAGGGATACCCCATGTCAGAAACGCACGACTTCTTCCATCCGGATCCGGACGGATCCGTCCCCACCCCCGCGGGCTACTTCGGCGCGTTCGGCGGCAAGTTCATCCCGGAGGCGCTGGTCGCCGCCGTGGACGAGGTGGCCGTCGAGTACGAGAAGGCGAAGACCGACCCCGCCTTCGCGGCCGAGCTGAACGACCTGATGGCCAACTACGCGGGCCGCCCGAGCGCCCTCACGGAGGTCCCCCGGTTCGCCGAGCAGGCGGGCGGGGCACGGGTCTTCCTCAAGCGGGAGGACCTGAACCACACCGGCTCGCACAAGATCAACAATGTGCTGGGCCAGACGCTGCTGACCAAGCGGATGGGCAAGACCCGCGTGATCGCGGAGACCGGCGCGGGCCAGCACGGCGTCGCCACCGCGACCGCCTGCGCGCTGTTCGGCCTCGACTGCACGATCTACATGGGCGAGATCGACACCCAGCGCCAGGCGCTCAACGTCGCGCGGATGCGGATGCTCGGCGCCGAGGTGGTCTCGGTGACCTCCGGCAGCCGGACGCTGAAGGACGCCATCAACGAGGCGTTCCGCGACTGGGTCGCCAACGTGGACCGCACGCACTACCTGTTCGGCACGGTCGCGGGACCGCACCCCTTCCCCGCGCTGGTCCGCGACTTCCACCGGGTGATCGGCGTCGAGGCGCGCCGCCAGCTCCTGGAGCGCACCGGCCGGCTGCCCGACGCCGCCGTCGCCTGCGTCGGCGGCGGCTCCAACGCCATGGGCCTCTTCCACGCCTTCCTGCCCGACACCGGGGTCCGGCTGGTCGGCTGCGAGCCCGCGGGCCACGGCGTGGCCACCGGGGAGCACGCGGCCACCCTCACCGAGGGCGAGCCGGGCATCCTGCACGGCTCGCGCTCCTACGTCCTCCAGGACGACGAGGGCCAGATCACCGAGCCGTACTCGATCTCGGCGGGTCTGGACTACCCCGGAGTCGGCCCCGAGCACTCGTACCTCAAGGACATCGGCCGCGCCGAATACCGCGCGGTCACCGACGACGAGGCGATGCAGGCCCTGCGGCTGCTGTCCCGTACCGAGGGCATCATCCCCGCCATCGAGAGCGCGCACGCCCTGGCCGGGGCCCTGGAGATCGGCCGCGAGCTGGGCCCCGAGGGCCTGGTGCTGGTGAACCTCTCCGGCCGCGGCGACAAGGACATGGACACGGCGGCCCGCTACTTCGGGCTGTACGACGCGACCGCCGAGGTCGACGAGGACAACGAGGTGGCGGTCAAGTGAGCGGGAACGTAGAGCTGTTGGACCGGGTGCTGGCCGACGCCAAGGCCGAGGGGCGGGCCGCGCTCGTGGCGTATCTGCCCGCCGGTTTCCCGACCGTGGACGGCGGGATCGAGGCCGTGAAGGCCGCCTTCGAAGGCGGCGCGGACATCGTCGAGGTCGGGCTGCCGCACAGCGACCCGGTGCTGGACGGGCCGGTCATCCAGACCGCCGACGACATCGCGCTCAACAAGAACCACGTGCGGATCGCCGACGTGCTGCGCACCGTACGCGAGGCGCACCAGGCCACCGGCAAGCCGGTGCTGGTCATGACGTACTGGAACCCGGTGGACCGCTACGGCGCCGAGCGGTTCGCGACCGAGCTGGCCGAGGCGGGCGGCGCGGGCTGCATCCTGCCCGACCTGCCGGTCGAGGAGTCCGAGGGATGGCGGAAGGCGGCCGAGCAGCAGGGCCTGGCCACCGTCTTCGTCGTCGCTCCTTCCAGCCGTGACGAGCGGCTGGCGAAGATCACCGCGGCGGGCAGCGGCTTCGTCTACGCGGCCTCCCTGATGGGTGTCACCGGCACGCGGGAGAGCGTCGGCGAGCAGGCGTCCGACCTCGTGCGCCGCACCCGCGCCACCACGGACCTGCCGGTCTGCGTGGGCCTGGGCGTGTCGAACGCGGTGCAGGCCGCCGAGGTCGCGGCCTTCGCCGACGGTGTGATCGTCGGCTCGGCCTTCGTCAAGCGCATCCTCGACGCGGACGGCGACCTGCCCGCGGCCCTCACGGCCGTACGGGAACTGGCGGCGGAACTGGCCGCGGGCGTCCGCAAGCGCGGCTGACAGCACCGGCCGCGACCGTACGAAAGGAACCGGCCGCGCCCCGTACGACCGGCCCCGGCGTAACACGATGGGGCGAATCGCGGTGCGGGAAGGCGCTGAAGTGCCCTCCCGCACCGTTGGTCAGGGATGTGAGCCAGAAGAACCGAGACGGAAAGCGCAGCGCCCGCGAGGCCCTGTACGAACAGCGTGAAAAAGAGAAGGCCGGCGCCCGACGCAGGCGCACCATGGTGGTCGCGGGCGCGGTGGTCGCCGTGCTGGCCATCGCCGCCGTGATCGGGGTGGTGGTCGCCGACCACAAGGACAGCGGCGGCGGCTCCACCCCGGCCGCCGCGCCCAAGGGCGCCATCGGCAAGGACAATCTCGTCATCCCCGTCGGCGCCGCCGACGCGCCCTCGGTGCTGACGATCTACGAGGACTTCCGCTGCCCGGCGTGCGACGCCTTCGAGAAGGCGTTCACCCCGACCATCCACAGCCTTGAGGACAGCGGGCAGATCCGCACCGAATACCACCTGGTGACGCTCATCGACGGCAATCTCGGCGGCTCCGGCTCGCTGAACGCCGCCAATGCCGCCGCCTGCGCCCAGGACGCGGGCAAATTCCGCGCCTACCACGATGTGCTGTACGACAATCAGCCGGAGGAGCAGAGCGACACCTTCTCCGACAAGAACCACCTGCTCGACCTGGCGGGCAAGGTCAGCGGTCTGAAGACGCCGACCTTCACCGCGTGCGTCAACGGCGGCACCCACAACAGCTGGGTGAAGGCGTCCAACAGCGCCTTCGGGAAGTCCGGCTTCAACTCGACGCCGACGATCCTGCTCAACGGCAAGAGCGTCTACGGGAGCGGCAGCAATCTCACGCCCGACTCGCTGAAGCAGATGGTCACCGACGCGAACAAGGGCAAAAAGGCGGGTGCGGTGACCACCGCTCCGGCCTCCTGACAGGCCCGCTGAGGGGCCTGCCGAGGCTTGATTCCGGGCCTTTCGGCGTCCGCGGGGATTCCCCCGGAGGGGCCGGAGGAGTCCCGGCCGTTATCCATACGTAGCCGGGCGGGTTGCCGCACTTCCCGCCCGGCAAGGTAGCGTCGGTCATTGCCATGGAACTCGCATTCATTCCCAGCCCGTCGCACGGAGTCGTCCACCTCGGACCCATTCCGCTGCGCGGCTACGCGTTCTGCATCATCATCGGTGTCTTCGTAGCCGTATGGCTCGGCGGCAAGCGCTGGATCGCCCGCGGCGGCCGGGCGGGCACGGTCGCGGACATCGCCGTGTGGGCGGTGCCCTTCGGTCTGGTCGGCGGCCGGCTGTACCACGTGATCACCGATTACGAGCTGTACTTCACCAGTGGCAAGGACTGGGTCGACGCCTTCAAGATCTGGCAGGGCGGCCTGGGGATCTGGGGCGCCATCGCCTTCGGCGCGCTCGGCGCCTGGATCGCCTGCCGCCGCCGGGGGATCGCGCTGCCGGTCTACGCCGACGCCATCGCGCCGGGCATCGCCTTCGCCCAGGCGATCGGCCGCTGGGGCAACTGGTTCAACCAGGAGCTGTACGGCGGCCCGACCACGCTGCCCTGGGGCCTGAAGATCGACCCCGCGCACCGGCCGGAGAGCACGCCGGACATCGCCACGTACCACCCGACGTTCCTGTACGAGTCCCTGTGGTGCGTCGGCGTCGCCCTCCTGGTCATCTGGGCCGACCGCCGCTTCAAGCTCGGCCACGGGCGGGCCTTCGCCCTCTACGTCGCCGCGTACACGGTGGGCCGCGCCTGGATCGAGCACATGCGCGTGGACTACGCCCACCAGATCCTCGGCATGCGGCTCAACGACTGGACCGCGATCGTCGTCTTCATCGGCGCCGTCGTCTACCTCGTCGTCGTCGGCCGCAAGCGGCCCGGCCGCGAGGAGAACATCGAGCCTCTCGCCTCCGGCGAAGGCCCCGACGACGCCGCGCCGCCGTCGTCCGACCCGGAAGCGGAAGCGGACGCGGACGACGCGGTCGACTCCTCCTCCGTCGAGGACGAGGCTTCCGTCGGTTCCGTCGACCCGAAGCGAGCCTCCGAGGCGCTCTGATCTCGCGCCCCTGAAGAGCCCGTCACGCGCAGTGGCGGCGCACCTTCTCCAGGAGGAGAAAGGGCAGGTCAGGGCAGGCTTTCCTTGCTGGCGGCGCGTCGCATTCGAGCGTACGGTCGAATGGATTCGTGGTCGTGCGGCCTCGCGGGAGGCTGCCTGGGGAGGGGTGGGGACGGATGTCAACGGCTGTCGAGGAGACGACGGCGGCGCCGTATCACGTACCGCACCACTCGCACCGTGACGTGAGCGGCGGCTGGCTGCGCCCGGCGGTGTTCGGGGCGATGGACGGCCTGGTGTCGAATCTGGCGCTGATGACGGGAGTGGCGGGCGGCGACGTCTCGTCGCGCACCATCGTGGTGACCGGGCTCGCGGGCCTGGCGGCGGGCGCCTTCTCGATGGCGGCGGGGGAGTACACGTCGGTGGCCTCCCAGCGGGAGCTGGTCGAGGCCGAGCTGGAGATCGAGCGGATCGAGCTGCGCCGCCACCCGGAGGCGGAGCTGCGGGAGCTGGCCGAGCTGTACGTCTCGCGCGGTGTGGAGCCGAAGCTCGCCCGCGAGGTGGCCAGGCAGCTCTCCGTCGACCCGGAGCGGGCGCTGGAGATACACGCCCGCGAGGAACTGGGCGTGGACCCGACCGACCTGCCGTCGCCGCTGGTCGCGGCGGCCTCCTCCTTCGTCGCCTTCGCGCTGGGCGCCCTGCTGCCCGTACTGCCGTATCTGCTCGGCGGCGACTCGCTGTGGCCCGCGGCCGTCCTCGCGCTGGCCGGACTCTTCGGCTGTGGTGCGGCCGTGGCCCGGGTGACCGCGCGTTCCTGGTGGTACAGCGGGGTTCGGCAGCTGCTGTTGGGCGCGGCGGCCGGCGGGGTTACCTTCGTATTGGGCGCTCTTATCGGCACAGCGGTCGGCTGACCACTCCGAACGGTCTGAACGGCCGACCGGTGCGGTCGGCCCACTGGTCCGATCGGGTGATCGGCGATGTGCCGTGCGCTCGCTCCACCGGACTCGGGAAACCCACAGGAAACCAGCGGCCACAAGCCTCATGTTTCCCCGTCGTTTCAGTAGCCGTCGCACGGGGCATTACCCGGTGGCGCACCGGCAGAAAGCGGCCCGGTAGCGCGCTGGACCCGGCCGGAAAACCTCCGACACGGCGCTGGCCTGATCTGTTCGCTCCACCCCTCATCATGTCCACATGCTGGAACTGAGTATCCGCTTCTCGAACACTCGTCCATCATGTAACCTGCACGAAATCGCAGAGGGCCAACGTCGTCCCTGTTGCGCATGCCTGGGAACAGGCAATGCATACAAGCCAAAGACGACGACGGGAGAGCCATGCGTTCGCGTTCCGCGTTCATGGACGGGCGCCCCGCCCCGCAGGGGATGTACGACCCCCGCAACGAGCACGACGCCTGTGGCGTCGGTTTCGTGGCCACCCTCACCGGCGAGGCGAGCCATGGGCTCGTGGAGCAGGCGCTGACCGTTCTGCGCAATCTGGAGCATCGTGGTGCCACCGGCGCCGAGCCCGACTCGGGTGACGGCGCGGGCATCCTCCTCCAGATCCCGGACGCCTTCCTGCGCGAGGCCGCCGGCTTCGCGCTTCCCGACCAGGGCCACTACGCGGTCGGCCTCGCCTTCCTCCCGGTCGAGACCGAGGACCGCGCCAAGGCCGTCGACGCCATCGAGCGGATCGCCGCCGAAGAGGGCCTGACCGTACTCGGCTGGCGCGAGGTCCCGGTCGCCCCCGAGCTGCTGGGCACCACCTCCCGCTCGACCATGCCGTACTTCTCGCAGCTCTTCGTCGCCGACAGCGCCGGTGCCGCCTCCGGTATCGACCTCGACCGGCCCGCCTTCGTCCTGCGCAAGCGCGCCGAGCGCGAGGCCGACGTGTACTTCCCGTCGCTGTCCGCCCGCACGATCGTGTACAAGGGCATGCTGACCACGGGGCAGCTCGAACCGTTCTTCCCCGACCTGTCCGACCTGCGGTTCGCCACCGCCATCGCGCTGGTCCACTCGCGCTTCTCCACCAACACCTTCCCGAGCTGGCCGCTCGCCCACCCGTACCGTTTCGTCGCGCACAACGGTGAGATCAACACCGTCAAGGGCAACAGGAACTGGATGCGGGCCCGCGAGTCGCAGCTCGCCAGCGACCTCTTCGGCCCGGCGGGCGGCGGCCAGGGCGGCGACCTGGAGCGGATCTTCCCGATCTGTACGCCCGGTGCCTCCGACACCGCGTCCTTCGACGAGGTGCTGGAACTGCTGCACCTCGGCGGCCGGTCGCTGCCGCACAGCGTGCTGATGATGATCCCCGAGGCGTGGGAGAACCACGAGTCGATGGACCCGGCGCGGCACGCCTTCTACCAGTACCACTCCACGCTGATGGAGCCCTGGGACGGCCCGGCCTGCGTCACCTTCACCGACGGCTCCGTCGTCGGCGCGGTCCTGGACCGCAACGGACTGCGCCCCGGCCGCTACTGGGTCACCGACGACGGACTGGTCGTGCTCGCCTCCGAGTCCGGCGTCCTGGACATCGCCCCGGAGAAGGTGACCCGCAAGGGCCGCCTCCAGCCCGGCCGGATGTTCCTGGTCGACACCGTCCAGCACCGGATCGTCGAGGACGACGAGATCAAGGCGGGCATCGCCGCGGAGAACCCGTACGCCGACTGGCTGGAAGCCGGGCTGATCAACCTCTCCGACCTGCCCGAGCGCGAGCACATCGTGCACACCCACGCCTCGGTCACCCGCCGCCAGCAGACCTTCGGCTACACCGAGGAAGAGCTGCGGATCATCCTCGCGCCGATGGCCAGGACCGGCGGCGAACCGCTCGGCTCGATGGGCACCGACTCGCCGATCGCGGCGCTCTCCGAGCGCCCCCGGCTGCTCTTCGACTACTTCACCCAGCTCTTCGCGCAGGTCACCAACCCGCCGCTGGACGCCATCCGCGAGGAACTGGTCACCTCGCTGATCTCCACCATCGGCCCGTCGGGCAACCTGCTGGAGCCCAGCCCGGCCTCCTGTCGCAACATCACCCTGCCGTTCCCGGTGATCGACAACGACGAGCTGGCCAAGCTCATCCACGTCAACGCCGACGGCGACCTGCCCGGGCTCAAGGGCGCCACCCTGTCCGGCCTCTACCGGGTCACCGGCGGCGGCCAGGCACTGGCCGCCCGGCTCGCCGAGATCTGCGCCGAGGCCGACGCCGCCATAGAGGACGGCGCCCGCCTGATCGTGCTCTCCGACCGGCACTCCGACGCCGAGCACGCGCCGATCCCGTCGCTGCTGCTCACCTCCGCCGTGCACCACCACCTGATCCGCACCAAGCAGCGCACCCAGGTCGGCCTCCTCGTCGAGGCGGGCGACGTGCGCGAGGTGCACCACGTGGCGCTGCTCATCGGCTACGGCGCCGCGGCCGTCAACCCCTACCTGGCCATGGAGTCCGTCGAGGACCTGGTCAGGGCGGGCACCTTCCTGCCCGGCGTCGAGGTCGAGACCGCGCTGAAGAACCTGATCAAGGCGCTCGGCAAGGGCGTGCTGAAGGTCATGTCCAAGATGGGCATCTCCACCGTCGCCTCCTACCGCGGCGCGCAGGTCTTCGAGGCGGTCGGCCTGGAGTCCGACTTCGTCGACAGCTACTTCCACGGCACCGACACCAAGATCGGCGGCGCGGGCATCGACGTCGTCGCGCAGGAGGTCGCCGCCCGGCACGCCAAGGCGTACCCGCTGTCCGGCATCGCCGCCGCGCACCGCAGGCTCGACATCGGCGGCGAGTACCAGTGGCGACGCGAGGGCGAACCGCACCTGTTCGACCCCGACACCGTCTTCCGGCTCCAGCACGCCACCCGCACCCGGCGCTACGACATCTTCAAGCAGTACACGCAGCGGGTGAACGAGCAGTCCGAGCGGCTGATGACGCTGCGCGGCCTGTTCGGGCTGAAGAACGACCGCGGCCCCGTCCCGATCGACGAGGTCGAGCCGGTCTCCGAGATCGTCAAGCGCTTCTCCACCGGTGCCATGTCGTACGGCTCGATCTCGCGCGAGGCGCACGAGACGCTGGCCATCGCCATGAACCAGCTCGGCGGCAAGTCCAACACCGGTGAGGGCGGCGAGGACGCCGACCGGCTGTACGACCCGGCCCGGCGCAGCGCCATCAAGCAGGTCGCCTCCGGCCGCTTCGGCGTGACGTCGGAGTACCTGGTCAACGCCGACGACATCCAGATCAAGATGGCCCAGGGCGCCAAGCCCGGCGAGGGCGGTCAGCTCCCCGGCCACAAGGTCTACCCGTGGATCGCCGGCACCCGGCACTCCACCGCGGGCGTCGGCCTGATCTCGCCGCCGCCGCACCACGACATCTACTCCATCGAGGACCTCGCCCAGCTCATCCACGACCTGAAGAACGCCAACCCCAAGGCGCGCGTTCACGTCAAGCTGGTCTCCGAGGTCGGCGTCGGCACCGTCGCGGCCGGTGTGTCCAAGGCCCACGCGGACGTCGTCCTGATCTCGGGACACGACGGCGGTACGGGCGCCTCGCCGCTCACCTCGCTCAAGCACGCGGGCGGCCCCTGGGAGCTGGGCCTGGCCGAGACCCAGCAGACGCTGCTGCTCAACGGCTTGCGGGACCGTATCGTCGTGCAGACCGACGGCCAGCTCAAGACCGGCCGGGACGTCGTCATCGCCGCGCTCCT
Organism: Streptomyces sp. NPDC025721; assembly: GCF_055558595.1. Lineage (NCBI taxonomy): Bacteria > Bacillati > Actinomycetota > Actinomycetes > Kitasatosporales > Streptomycetaceae > Streptomyces > Streptomyces sp. NPDC025721. The sequence goes on from NZ_JBVHMF010000032.1 coordinate 28,592, forward strand.
CGGGGCCGAGGAGTTCGGTTTCGCGACCGCGCCGCTGGTGGTCTCCGGCTGCGTCATGATGCGCGTCTGCCACCTCGACACCTGTCCGGTCGGCGTCGCCACCCAGAACCCGGTGCTGCGCGACCGCTTCACCGGCAAGCCCGAATTCGTCGTGAACTTCTTCGAGTTCATCGCGGAGGAGGTCCGCGAGATCCTCGCCGAGCTGGGCTTCCGCTCCATCGAGGAAGCCGTCGGCCACGCCGAGCTGATCGACGCCGACCACGCCGTGGAGCACTGGAAGGCGCAGGGCCTCGACCTCGCCCCGCTGCTGTACGTGCCGGAGCTGCCCGAGGGCGCGGTGCTGCACCGTACCGTCGAGCAGGACCACGGCCTGGACCGCGCCCTGGACAACGAGCTGATCCGGCTCGCCGCCGAGGCGCTGGAGTCCGGCGCCCCGGTCCGCGCGCAGGTGCCGATCCGCAACGTCAACCGCACGGTCGGCACCATGCTCGGCCACGAGGTGACCAAGAAGTACGGCGGCGCGGGCCTGCCCGACGACACCATCGACGTCACCTTCACCGGCTCCGCCGGCCAGTCCTTCGGCGCGTTCCTGCCCCGGGGCGTCACCCTGCGGCTCGAAGGCGACGCCAACGACTACGTCGGCAAGGGCCTGTCCGGCGGCCGGGTCATCGTCCGCCCCGACCGCGGCGCCGACCACCTCGCCGAGTACTCCACCATCGCGGGCAACACCATCGCGTACGGCGCGACCAGCGGCGAGCTGTTCCTGCGCGGCCGTACCGGCGAGCGGTTCTGCGTCCGCAACTCCGGCGCGACCGTCGTCTCCGAAGGCGTCGGCGACCACGGCTGCGAGTACATGACCGGCGGCCGGGCCGTCGTCCTCGGCGCCACCGGGCGCAACTTCGCGGCCGGTATGTCCGGCGGCATCGCCTACGTCCTCGACCTCGACCCCGGCGCCGTCAACTTCGGGATGGTCGGCGTCGAGTCGCTGGACGCGGGCGACATCACGTGGCTGCACGATGTCGTGCGCCGCCACTTCGAGGAGACCGGCTCCACCGTCGCCGAGCGGCTGCTCGCCGACTGGGGCGGCGCCCTCACCCGCTTCGGCAAGGTCATGCCGAGGGACTACAAGGCAGTGCTCGCCGCCAAGAACGCCGCCGAGCAGGCCGGACTCTCCGAGTCCGAGACCACCGCGAAGATGATGGAGGCGGCAAATGGCTGACCCCAAGGGCTTCCTCACCACCCCGCGTGAGACCGCTCCGACCCGCCCGGTCGAGGAGCGCCGGCAGGACTGGAAAGAGGTCTACGTCCCCGGCGGCCTGCTGCCGATCATCAGCAAGCAGGCCGGACGCTGCATGGACTGCGGCATCCCGTTCTGTCACAACGGCTGTCCGCTGGGGAATCTGATCCCCGAGTGGAACGACTACGCCTACCGCGAGGACTGGACCGAGGCCAGCGAGCGGCTGCACGCCACCAACAACTTCCCGGAGTTCACCGGGCGGCTGTGCCCCGCGCCGTGCGAGTCGGCCTGCGTGCTGGGCATCAACCAGCCCGCCGTCACCATCAAGAACGTCGAAGTCACCATCATCGACAAGGCGTGGGACAACGGCGACGTCACCCCGCAGCCGCCGGACCGGCTGTCCGGCAAGACCGTCGCCGTGATCGGCTCGGGCCCCGCGGGCCTGGCCGCCGCCCAGCAGCTCACCCGCGCCGGGCACACCGTCGCGGTCTACGAGCGCGCCGACCGGATCGGCGGACTGCTGCGCTACGGCATCCCCGAGTTCAAGATGGAGAAGCGGCACATCAACCGGCGCATCGAGCAGATGCGCGCCGAGGGCACCAAATTCCGCACCGGAGTGCAGATCGGCGTCGACCTCGACGCGGCCAAGCTCGCCAAGCGGTACGACGCGGTGGTCATCGCGGCCGGCGCGACCGTCTCCCGCGACCTGCCCGCACCCGGCCGTGAGCTGGGCGGCATCCACTTCGCGATGGAGTACCTCCCGCTGGCCAACAAGGTGCAGGAGGGCGACTTCGTCTCCCCGCCGATCACCGCGCAGGGCAAGCACGTCGTCGTCATCGGCGGCGGCGACACCGGCGCGGACTGCGTCGGCACCGCCCACCGGCAGGGCGCGGCCTCGGTCACGCAGCTCGAGATCATGCCGCGGCCGTCCGACGACCGGCCCGCGGGCCAGCCGTGGCCGACGATGCCCGCCGTCTACAAGGTGACCTCGGCGCACGAGGAGGGCGGCGAGCGGGTCTACGCCGTCAACACCATGAAGTTCGAGGGCGACGAGAACGGCAACGTCAAGGCGCTGCACCTGGTCGAGGTGGCCTTCCAGGACGGGAAGTTCGTCCCGCAGGAGGGCACCGAGCGGGTCATCCCCGCCGAACTGGTCACCCTCGCGATGGGCTTCACCGGCACCGACCAGTCCAACGGCCTGGTCGACCAGCTCGGTCTCGCGCTGGACGCCCGCGGCAACATCGCGCGCGACGCCTCGTACGCGACCAACGTCGACGGTGTCTTCGTCGCCGGTGACGCCGGGCGCGGCCAGTCGCTCATCGTCTGGGCCATCGCCGAGGGCCGCTCCGCCGCGAAGGCCGTCGACTCCTACCTCACCGGCCTGGCCTCGGCCCTGCACGCCCCCATCCGCCCGACCGACCGGCCCCTCATGGTCTGACGTCGCGTCCGGACGGTCCCGACTGTCCCACCCCGCTCCGCACAATGGCGTGCGGAGCGCGCAACACCGCAGCGCCCGCCACTCCCCGACCAAGGAGGCGGGCGTTGTGCTTTTCCCCTCGCGGCGGGGCGGTGCCGCGTTCTTTGGGGCACGAACCCGCCGTGCGAACAGCGCGCCCCCGGCAGGGTCACGTGTCGACGTCCAGCTCCGTCTTGCACAGGGCGCACCGGGCGCGCAGGCGCCCCCGGCAGGGGACGCGGATGCGCTGGAAGCAGGTGGGGCACGGGAAGGAGACCCGTACCGTGCCCGAGGGCGCGGCCTCGAACGTGTAGTCCGGGCCGGAGGCCAGCGCGCGGCGGTCCTTGGCGTACCGGCGGCGGGCCGCCCAGCCCGACGCGGCCAGGGGAGCGCGGCGCACGTCCTGCTGGGCGCGGGCCAGCCCCGCGCGGTAGGCGTCGCGGGCCTGGGCGCTGCGGAACCACGGCTCGATGTCGTCGCCGAAGGCCGCCGCGCGCTTGGCCAGCACGTAGCCGAACTCCTCCGGCGTGAGATAGCCGAGCTTGTACGCCGACATCATCAGCCGCTCGCCGCGGATCGCGGCCTCCTCGCGGTACGCGTCCAGCAGCAGCCAGCCCGCGCCCAGATACGCCGTGGCGGTGTCGGTCAGAATCTCGTTGTCCCGGGTGCCGGGGAACTCCAGACCGAGCCGGTGCAGGTAGACGTGCATGACCTCGTGGGAGAGCGCCGCCCCGACATCGCGCCGGTCGGTCCTGAACCGCGAGTGCAGCTCGATGAAGTACTCGGGCCCCGCGGCCAGCTCCACATTGCCCGCGTGCACCATGTCGCGGAAGCTCACGACCATCCGGGCGTCCGGCAGCCGGAAGTGCTGCACCATGACACGCGCCACCCGCTGCGCGCCCAGATACAGGTCCTCGTCCGCGGGGAAGTCCACCAGTTCGGGATGGACGCTGGTGGCGAATCTGGCCACCCCGTCGCCCGACAGCCGCCGGTAGAGCGCGGTGAGCGCGGACCGCACCGTGTCGATGTGCGGGAAACCGTGCACGATGGCCCCGCCACCGGCCGTCGACGACGCGCTGGGTCCAGCCTGCTCGGCCATGAACACCTCCCCGTACCCACCGAGCCTACGCGTCGGCCCGCGCCGTTGTCGCCGCCATCGGCGGCCTCGGCGTCCCGCGACGGCGGCCTCGCGGGGGTACCAGGTGACGGAGCCGCCGACGTGCGGCAGCATGTGCGACATGCCTGCTCTGACCCGCGCCGAGGCCGAGACCCGCGCCAGCGATCTGACCGTCCGCCACTACGCGATCGACCTCGATCTCACCCGAGGGGAGGACGTCTTCGGCTCGACCTCGGTGATCGCCTTCACCGCCGACCGCGCCTGCGACACCTTCGCGGAACTCAAGCCCGCCGCACTGCGCCGCGTCGTGCTCGACGGCACGGAACTCGACCCGGCCACGCTGGACGACAACCGCCTCCCGCTGCCCGGCCTCGCCGCCGGGGACCACGAACTGCGGGTCGAGGCCGACATGCGGTACTCGCACACCGGCGAGGGCATGCACCGCTTCACCGACCCCGCCGACGGGGAGACGTACGTCTACACCCAGCTCTTCATGGAAGACGTGCAGCGCGTCGCCGCCGCCTTCGACCAGCCGGACCTCAAGGCCGTGTTCGAGGTCACGGTGACCGCGCCGCCGCAGTGGACGGTCCTCGGCAACGCGCTCACCTCCCGTACCGGCCAGACGCCCGCGGGCGACGGGCGCTGGACGATGGCCGCGACCCCGCCGATCTCCACGTATCTGCTCGCCGTCGCCGCGGGACCCTGGCACTCGGTACGCACCGAGCACGCCGGGCTGCCCTTCGGCCTGCACTGCCGCCGCTCGCTCGCCCCGCACCTGGACCGGGACGCCGACGAGCTGTTCGACATCACCCGCCGCTGCTTCGACCGCTACCACGAGCTGTTCGCGGAGCCGTACCCCTTCGACTCCTACGACCAGGCGTTCGTCCCCGAGTTCAACGCGGGCGCGATGGAGAACCCCGGACTGGTCACCTTCCGCGACGAGTTCGTCTTCCGCTCGGCCTTCACGCCCACCGAGGCGCAGTTCCGGGCCGTCGTCATCGCGCACGAGATGGCGCACATGTGGTTCGGCGACCTGGTGACGCTGCGCTGGTGGGACGACATCTGGCTGAACGAGTCCTTCGCCGAGTACATGGGCTTCCAAGTCCTTTCCGAGGCCACCGACTTCACCGGCACCTGGACCGACTTCGCCGTCGCCCGCAAGGCGTGGGGCACCGACGCCGACCAGCGGCCCTCCACCCACCCGGTGGCCCCGGACCCCGAGGCCGTGCCCGACACCGCCTCCGCGCTCAACAACTTCGACGGCATCTCGTACGCCAAGGGCGCCTCCGCGCTGCGCCAACTCGTCGCCTGGCTCGGCCAGGAGGACTTCCTCGCCGGGATCAACGAGCACTTCGCCCGGCACCGCTTCGGCAACGCCAACCTCGCCGACTTCATCGACTCGCTGGCCGGCGCCACCGAACGCGACGTGCCCGGCTGGGCCGCCGCCTGGCTGCGCACCAGCGGCGTCGACACGCTCACGCCCGCCACCGTGGCCACCTCCGACAGCGGCTGGCGGCTGGAGATCAGCCACAGCGGAGACCGCCCGCACCGGATCGCCGTCGGCCTGTACGACCGGGCCGCCGACGACCCCGCGCGGCTCGTGCCGCGCGACCGGCTCACCGTCGACATCGACGCGAACGCCGCCGTCAGCGCGCACGAACTGCCCGGCACCCGGCCCGATGTGGTGCTGCTCAACGACGGCGACCTCTCCTTCGCCAAGGTCCGCTTCGACGAACACACCTGGGAGACGCTGGAGGAGACGCTCAGCGGGCTGCCCGAACCGCTCAGCCGGGCCGTCACCTGGTGCGCGGCCCGCGATCTCGTACGCGACGCGAAGATCGCCCCGCGCGACTATCTGGCCCTGGTCGCACGGCAGTTGCCCGCCGAGACCGACCCGGCGCTGGTCGAGGCGGTCCTCACCTTCGCGCGTACGCAGGTCGCCGACCGCTACCTCGACCCGGCGCTGCGCCCCGACGCCCTCGGCAAGCTCGCCGCCACCAGCCGGGCGCTGCTCGCCGACGGCGGCCCCGGGGTCCGGCTCACCGCCACCCGCACGCTCATCGACAGCGCCGTCACCGCGGGCGAGGCGGCCGTACTGCGCGAGTGGTACGACGACGGCAAGATTCCCGGTGCCGCGGATCTCGACGCCGAGCTGCGCTGGAAGGCGCTGCTGCGGCTCGCCGTCCTCGGGCACGCCACCGCCGCCGACATCGACGCCGAGCTGGCCCGCGACCCCAGCGGCACCGGCCGTGAGGGCGCCGCCCGCTGCCGGGCCGCCCTGCCGGACGAGGCGGCGAAGGAGGCCGCCTGGGCGTCGATGTTCCACGACGACACCCTGTCCAACTACCTCTTCGCGGCCACCGCCCAGGGCTTCTGGCACCCCGAACAGGACGCCCTGCTCAGCCCGTTCGTCCCGCGCTTCTACCCCGACGCCATCGCCGTCACCGGCCGTCGGGGCGCGGCCATCGCCGAGGCCATCAGCCGCTATGGCTTCCCCTCGGAGGTCGTCACCGAATCCGCCCTCGAACTCGGCCGCACCGCTCTCTCCGACCCGACCCTCATCCCCGCTCTCCGCCGTGCCCTCACCGACCGCCTCGACGACCTCTCGCGTGCCGCGCGCATCAGGTCCACCTGGTAGCCCAGCCCCCAAGACGGCTCCTTCACCGGGCCCGGTGGGCCGATCTCTCCAGGGGCGCGGGACCCGCGCGACCTCGCGCCCCAGGACGGTTCCCTTGCGCTAGGCGGCACGCCGGTCTTTTAGGGCCTTGCGCCCCAGGGCGGTTGCTTTGCCGGGGCGCCAGCCACGTGTTTTTAGGGGCGCGGGGAACTGCGCGGCCTCGCGCCCCAGGGCGGTTGCTTTGCCTGGGGCGGTGGGCCGGTCTTTTAGGGGCGCTGGGGGCACCTCCCAGCGTTAGCTGGGGGAGGAACTGCGCGCTCAGCCCGCGCGGTGGCGCGGGTGAAAACCGGCCCCAGCGGGGCAGTTGCCGTTGTTTTCGGGCTGAAGCCCGGTGGGGGCTGGTCGCGCAGTTCCCCGCGCCCCTAAAGACAAGGCCCTGCGCGAGGTGGGCGTACGGGGGGCGATACCCGTTGGCGTTCGGCGTCGTTGAGTACGGAGAGGTACCGGCGACGACAGGCGGCAACGACTCATGGCGAAGCCACAACTGGCCGGGGGCCGCCAAGGACCCGCAGAACTCGGGCCGTTGCTCGAAACGACCCGCGCGGCCCTCGCGGAAGGCGCGGCGACCCGCGGCGGCCCCCTGCCCAGCGGCGGCCCCGCCGCGGTGGCGGCGCGGCTGGCCCGGACGGGCCCGCCGCTGCCCCGCACCGGCACCGGAGCGGAAGAAGCCCTGCGCACACTGGTGCGCGCCGTCGCGGAGGGCGCCGCCGACCCGGCGGAACCGGGCTGCGTCGCGCATCTGCACTGCCCGCCCCTGGCCATGGCCGCGGCGGCGGACTTCGCCGCGTCCGTACTGAACCCGTCCATGGACTCCTGGGACCAGGCCCCCGCCGCCACGGCGTTGGAGGCCCGCGTCACGGCGGCACTGGCGGCCCTGGTGTACCCCGGCCACGACGCTCCCGACGCGCTGGTCACGACCGGCGGCACGGAGTCGAACCAGCTCGCGCTGCTGCTGGCCAGGGAGCGTGCGGCGCGTGCGGGCCGCCGCCCGGTGCAGGTGGTGTGCGGGTCGAACGCGCACCACAGCGTGGCCCGCGCGACCTGGCTGCTCGGCCTGCCCCGTCCGGTGGTGCTCGCCACACCCGGCGGCGTACTGGACCCGGCGGCCGTGGAGTCCGTCCTGCGCGGCCTCGCGCCGCACGTGCTGCTGGTCGCGACCGCGGGCACCACGGACACCGGTGCGATCGACGCGCTGCCCGCGCTGGCAGCCGCCGCCGCCCGGCACGACGCCGAGTTGCACGTGGACGCCGCGTACGGCGGCCCGTTGCTGTTCAGCGACCGCGAAGCGGCCAAGCTCGCGGGCCTCGACCAGGCCGTCTCGGTCACCGTCGACCTGCACAAGCTCGGCTGGCAGCCGGTCGCCGCGGGCCTGCTGGTCGTACCCGACGCCGCCGCACTGCGCCCGCTCGACCACCGCGCCGACTATCTGAACGCGGCCGACGACACCGAGGCCGGGCTGCCCGACCTGCTGGGCCGTTCGCTGCGCACCAGCCGCCGCCCCGACATCCTGAAGATCGCCGTCACCCTGCGGGCGCTCGGCCGCGAGGGGATGGGGCAGCTGGTCGACGCCGTCTGCGCGTCGGCCCGTGAGCTGGCGGAGCGGATCGAACGCCACCCGGACCTGACGCTGTACGCGCACCCCGCCATCAGCACCGTGCTGTTCCGGCCGCGCGGCGCCACCGACGAGGCGATCGCCGCGCTGCGCCGCCGCCTGCTGTACGACGGCCGGGCGGTGCTGGGCCGCGCCCACGTCGGCGGGCGGCTGTGGCTCAAGGCGACGCTGCTGAACCCGTACCTCACCGCCGCCGACCTCGACGCGCTCGTCGCCCTGGCCGCCGAGCCCACGGAGCCCACGGAGCCCACTGCGCCCCCGGAGCCCGCTGCGCCCCCGGAGCCCGCCGAGTCCGCTGCGCCCGCCGAGTCCGCCGAGCCACCGGCACCCGAGGCCCGCTTGCCGCACCCGACACCTCCCCTGACCACGGAAGGCACCACCCCCCGATGACGCCCTCGCACGACGACGCCTCGCACGAGGCCCGCGGAACGGCGCGACCAGCCGGCGCCCCGGCCCCCGCGCCGGTCCCCCACCCGACGACGGTTCCCGCACAGGCGCAAGGACCCGACCGCGCCCCGGCCCCCGCCGCGCCCCCCGCCGAATCGCAGCCGCCCCCCTTCGACCTGCTCGGCATCGGCATCGGCCCGTTCAACCTCTCGCTCGCCGCCCTCGCCGACGGCGTGCCCGACCTCACCGCCGCCTTCTACGACCAGCGGTCCTCCTTCCAGTGGCACCCCGGTCTGCTGATCGACGGCGCCACCCTCCAAGTCCCCTTCCTGGCAGACCTGGTGACCCTCGCCGACCCCGCGAGCCGCTGGTCCTTCCTGAGCTGGCTCAAGACCCGCGAGCGGCTGTTCCCCTTCTACTTCGCCGAGCGCTTCCATGTGCACCGCGCCGAATACGACGCCTACTGCCGGTGGGCCGCCGAGGGGCTGCCCAGTACGCACTTCGGGCAGCAGGTCGACGCCGTGCGCTGGAACGCGGAGCGCGGCCACTTCGAGGTCGACCACACGCACCTGGACGAGCACGGCGAGGCCGAGGCGCTGGGCCGCACGTACGCCCGGCACCTGGTGGTGGGGATCGGCACGGCCCCTTACGTACCGGAGCCCCTGCGCCCGCTCGCGCAGGCGCCGACCGTACCCGTCGTGCACTCCGCGGACTACGTCAAGCAGCGCGAACGGCTGCTGGACGCCGAGCACATCACCGTCGTCGGCTCCGGACAGTCCGGCGCCGAGATCTTCCTCGACCTGCTGCGGGCGCGTCCCGCCGGCCGGGAGCGGCTGACGTGGCTGGCGCGTACGCCCGCCTTCGCGCCGATGGAGTACAGCAAGCTGGGCCTCGAACACTTCACCCCGGACTACACGCGGTACTTCCACGGTCTGCCGGAGCCGGTGCGCGACCGACTGGTGCCGCGGCAGTGGCAGTTGCACAAGGGCATCGACGACGCCACGATCACCGCGATCCACGACGAGCTGTACCGCCGTACGCTCGACGGCGGCTGGCCGGACGCGGTGCTGACGCCCGGCGTCACCGTGCGGACCGCGGGCCGGATCGGCACCCAGAGCGTCGAACTGCACCTGGAACACGTCGAACAGGGCACCCGTACCCGGCTGATGACCGACGCGGTGGTGCTGGCGACCGGCTACCGGGAGCGCCCGCTCGACCAGTTGCTCGCGCCGCTCGACCCGTACCTGAAGCGGGACTCCGCCAACCGGCCGCGGATCGACGCGCGGCACCGGCTGGAGCTGGACCGGGCGGTCACCGGCCGGATCTACGTGCAGAACGCGGAGCGGCACAGCCACGGGATCGGCGCGCCCGACCTGGGCCTGGCGGCCTGGCGCTCCGCGGTCATCCTCAACGACCTGACCGGCCTCCTGACCGGCGCGGAGCACTACCCGCTGCCGGCCAGGACGGCCTTCACCACCTTCGGTCTCGACGGCGCCGCCGCCAGTGACGTCCCTACGCGAACAGCGGCACTCCGGCGCGGGTGAGGCGCCACTCGTCGCCGCCGAACGTCGTCGGGTCGATCGTGCCGTGCGCCTGCACCCAGGCGATGATCGTGTTGCGGATCTCGTCCGAGTTGGACCACACCGACTGGGCGGTGGCCACGTGCGGGTAGTTGCTGCCGCCGCCGGAGCGGTAGTTGTTGACCGCGAGCACGAACCGCGCGGCCGGGTCGACCGGCGCGCCGCCGTGCGTGAGGTTGACGATCCGGGAGCCGACCGGCTGCGCGATGTCGATGTCGTACGACACGCCGCTGAGGATGTCGTAGCTGTAGTCGGGGGTGTTGTTGGCGTTGGTGATCTTGGTGACGTCGACGGGCGCGTCCGGCGCGGTCTGCGCGTAGTACGCCGCCGACCACTCCAGGTAGTCCTTGACCTGGGCGCCGGTGAGCAGCTTGGCGTCCAGGGTGTTCTCGTAGACGTACAGCCCCGCCACGTCGCGCAGCGAGACCTGCCCCGCCGGGATCGCGGCGGTGCGGGAGAACGGCGACGCCTCGGAGAGCACCGGCAGGTCGGCGTACGCGGTACCGGCGAGCGCCGCCTTCACCGTGTCGGCCTGCACCAGGTTGAGGAAGTCGATGATCGGCGTGTCCTTGTACGTGGACTCGGCCGCGGACATCGTCGCGGTGCAGGTGCCGATGATCTGGTTGACGTACGCGACGACCTTGTTGTGCTCGTCGCGCACCAGCTTGGCGACGACCGGGTCCTCGGCGACGGTGTTGGCGTTGCGCACCTCGGCCTTGACGGAGGTGACCTCCCACCGGCCGCGGCTGAACTCCAGGTCGATGTCGAAGACGCTCAGCCGCATGCCCCACATCAGGGGCTCGGACAGCACGACGGTCTTGCCGGTCTTCTCGTTGACGACCAGCGTCTGCGGGCGCTCGACGTGGGTGTGGCCGACCAGGATCGCGTCGATGCCGGGCACCTGCCGGGCCACCAGCGAGGAGGCGTTCTCCGGGTACGGGATCGCGTCGCCGTAGGAGGTGCTGCCGTCCAGGCCGGAGTGGTCGGTGCAGATCACCACGTCGCAGCCGAGGGCGCGGAGCTTGGGCACGTAGATCTTCGCCTGCTCGACCAGGCCGGGGAAGGCCATCTTGCCCTGCACGTTGGCCTTGTCCCAGATGGCGATGCCGGGGTTGGTCAGGCCGAGGATGCCGACCTTGACCGGGGGGCCGCCCTGGACGCGGATCTCCTTGACCAGGTAGGGCGGGAAGGCGGGCTTGAGGGTCTTGGCGTCCACCGCGTTGGCGGCGAGCAGCGGGAAGTCGCACTGGTCCTGGAAGGCGCGCAGCAGCGGGATGCCGTAGTTGAACTCGTGGTTGCCCAGCGCCGCCGCATCGTACTTCATGTGGTTCATGGCCAGCGCCATCGGGTGCTTGGGGCCGCGGCGCGCGCCGGTGATCGGCTCGACCCGCGCGTAGTAGTACGAGAGCTGCGTGCCCTGGATGATGTCGCCCGCGTCGATCAGCAGTGTGCGGTCGTGGCCCTTCTCGGCGCGGGCGTGCGCGACGAGGGTGGAGACCTTGGCGAGGCCGATGTCGTTGTGGGTCGCGTCGTCGTACTCGGCGTTCGTGAAGTAGTCCCAGTTCAGGGCGTGTCCGTGCAGGTCGGTGGTGCCCAGCACCCGCAGGCTGAACGTCTTGGGCTTCCCGTGGCCGTGTCCGTGGTGCCGGTCGGCGGCCTCCGCGGGGCTCGCCCCCACGACCGCCCCGGCGGTGCCCGCGAGCGCCACGCCCGCCCCCGTGGCGGCCGAGCGGTTGATGAAGTCCCTGCGGTTGAGCGCCATCTGTCGTCTCCTCGTTCCCGTCTGCTCCCGGTGCGGGAACAACGCGCGTAGATTCTGCACCGCCCGCCCCACCCGGCGACACCCCCCACGCGTAACCGGAAGATGTCCCGCGCGTGACACGCACGGTGCGGCCGACGCGCGATTCCGGGCGCGTAAGACGTGCTCAGCGGGTGCGGGGGTGACAGGAGTGCTCATCGGAGCGGGGGGCCGCACACTTCGACACTTGTCAACAAGCGTTAATCCAGACGTCGTTGGGCAGTTGCCGTGAGCGTGTTCCCTACCAACGAGTAGGTCATACTCTCGACACATGCGCCGAGCCAAAATTGTCTGCACACTGGGCCCCGCCACCGACTCCTACGACCAGATCAAAGCACTGGTCGAGGCCGGAATGGACGTGGCACGACTGAATCTGAGCCATGGAGCGTACGCGGAGCACGAGGACCGCTACCGACGAGTCCGCAAAGCCGCGGACGAGACCGGTCGCAGCGTGGGCATCATGGTTGACCTTCAGGGCCCGAAGATCAGGCTCGGACGTTTCGCCGAAGGACCTGTACTACTCGAACGCGGCGACGAGTTCACGATCACCGTGGACGACATCGAGGGCGACCAGCAGATCTGCGGGACGACGTACAAGGGACTGTCCGCGGACGTCGCCCGCGGCGAGCGCATCCTGGTGGACGACGGGCGCGTCACCCTGGAGGTCACCGACGTCGAGGGACCGCGGGTGCACACCATGGTCATCGAGGGCGGGATGGTCTCCGACAACAAGGGGCTGAATCTCCCCGGTGTCGCCGTGTCGGTGCCCGCGCTGTCCGACAAGGACATCAGGGACCTGCGCTGGGGCCTGCGGATCGGCGCCGACATCATCGCGCTGTCCTTCGTCCGCACCGGCCGGGACGTCGAGGACGTGCTGCGGATCATGGCCGAGGAGGGCCGCCGGGTCCCGGTGATCGCCAAGGTCGAGAAGCCGCAGGCGGTCGACGCCCTCGAAGGGATCGTCGACGCGTTCGACGGGATCATGGTCGCGCGCGGCGACCTCGGCGTCGAGATGCCGCTGGAAGCCGTCCCGATGGTGCAGAAGCGCGCGATCACGCTCGCCAAGCGCAACGCGAAGCCGGTCATCGTCGCCACCCAGATGCTCGACTCGATGATCGACAACTCCCGCCCCACCCGCGCCGAGGCCAGCGACGTCGCCAACGCCGTGATGGACGGCACCGACGCGGTGATGCTCTCCGGCGAGACCAGCGTCGGCAAGTATCCGATCGAGACCGTCAAGACGATGTCGCGGATCGTGTCCGCGGCCGAGGACGCGGTGCTCGCCACCGGCCTGCCGCCGCTCACCGACCAGAACAAGCCCCGTACCCAGGGCGGCGCCGTGGCCCGCGCCGCCGCCGAGATGGGCGACTTCCTCGGCGCCCGCTTCCTGGTCGCCTTCACCCAGTCCGGCGACACCGTCCGCCGGCTGTCCCGCTACCGCTCGCCGATCCCCCTGCTCGCCTTCACCCCGGAGCCCGCGACCCGCTCGCAGTTGAATCTGACCTGGGGAGTGGAGACCTTCCTCGGCCCGATGGTGCAGACCACCGACGAGATGGTCCAACAGGTGGACGAGCAGCTGCTGCGGATCGGCCGCTGCAAGAAGGGCGACATCGTGGTGATCACGGCCGGTTCGCCCCCCGGCATGCCGGGCACCACCAACATGGTCCGGGTCCACCACATCGGCGAGGACGATTCGCCGAAATCCTGACCTGTACGGCGCGGATTCACCCGCCGCGCCCATCACGCCCCGTTCGGCATTCGCCGGGCGGGGCGTCGTCGTCGGCCGCCTTTGCCGCCGATTTCGGCAGCGGCAATGGCGGGGCCTTTGGCCGGCGAATCGAAAAACTTAACGCTATGTAACGCGAACGCAATACGGAATCAGGGCGGTACTCCGACAGGTGCTTACCCTCTGAATCTCCTGACATTCCTGCCGCGGTCACATCGCCTCCCGGCCGCCCCCAAGTCCCCTACCCTTGGCCGGAAGTGCGCGTTCTCATCATGCGGACGCCGGAGCAAAGCACCCAAATCCCTCCGCCAACCTCAGCAGAACCTCAAGAGTTTCCTTCCGGCATAACAAGACAGTCACACTCTTCCCTTCACCTCTGCCTGACTCAGCTCCACGCGCCTAGAGTCACGGCCAGTCACCGCGCCTCCGGATTTGTCAGTTCGGGTTCCAGCGCGCGACTCGGCGTCTCATCAGAGACGGCCGCGCCAGGGGAAAGGACTGATCGTGCGACACCGTTCCTTGCTTGTACTGACCGCCGTACTCACCACTGGAGCCCTCACCCTCACCGCCTGCGGATCGCGGAGCGACGACAAGAAGGGCAGCGGGGACAGCAGCGGCACCGCCAAGACGACCGTTGTCATCGGTGTCGACGCTCCGCTTACCGGGCAGAACTCGGCCACCGGCCTCGGCATCCAGTACGGCGTGCAGATCGCTGTCGACGACGCCAACAAGAACAACCTCGTCCCCGGGGTGACCTTCAAGATCAAGGCCCTGGACGACAAGGCGCTGCCCGCCACCGGCCAGCAGAACGCCACGGCCCTGGTCGCGGACAGCAGCGTGATCGCCGCCGTCGGCCCGCTGAACTCCGGCGTCGCCCAGTCCATGCAGCAGGTGTTCACCACCGCGAACATGGTCGAGATCTCGCCGTCCAACACCAACCCCACCCTGACCCAGGGCAAGGACTGGAACACCGGCACCAAGGTCCGGCCGTTCAAGACCTACTTCCGTACCGCCACCACCGACGCCCTCCAGGGCGGCTTCGCGGCGGACTACGCCTACAACACCCTGAAGAAGACCAACGCCTTCGTGGTGGACGACAAGCAGACCTACGGCGCGGGTCTCGCGGGCATCTTCAAGGACAAGTTCGGGTCCCTCGGCGGCAAGATCGCCGGCACCGACCACGTCAACACCGGTGACAACGACTTCTCCACGCTCGTCACCAAGATCAAGAACGCCAAGGCCGACATGGTCTACTACGGCGGCCAGTACGACGAGTCGGAGCAGCTCACCAAGCAGCTCAAGGCGGCCGGCGTGAAGATCCCGCTCATGGGCGGCGACGGCATGTTCTCCGACACCTACATCAAGACCGCGGGTGCGGCCTCGGAAGGCGACCTCGCCACCTCCGTCGGCGTCCCGGTCACCACGCTCCCGGCGGCCAAGGACTTCATCGCCACGTACAAGGCGAAGAACTACCCCGGTGACTACGGCACCTACGGCGGCTACTCGTACGACGCCGCCACCGCGATCATCAAGGGCGTCAAGGCCGTCATGGACGCCAACGGCGGCAAGCTCCCCGCCATGGCCGACGCCCGCTCCAAGCTCGTCGACGCCGTCCAGAAGAGCGACTTCGACGGCATCGCCGGGCACGTCTCCTTCGACCAGTACGGCGACACCACCAACAAGCAGCTCACCGTCTACCAGGTCAAGAGCGGCAAGTGGGAGGCCGTGAAGAGCGGCACCTACAGCGGCTGACCGACTCCGTAGCACCCAGGGCCGCGCGGCTGGTCACCCCGACCGCGCGGCCCCCCGCTTACCCCCCGGCGTACCTTCCCCCCTGCTCCCTCAGTGACATGGAGGCCATGCGGTGCACACCCTGCCGCAACAGCTGGCCAACGGGCTGTTCATCGGCTCGATGTACGGGCTCATCGCCATCGGCTACACGATGGTGTACGGCATCGTCCAGCTCATCAACTTCGCCCACGGCGAGATCTACATGACCGGAGCCTTCGGCGCGCTCGCGGTCTGGACGAATCTCCCCGACAGCACGTCCATCTGGCTCGCACTGCCCCTGATGCTGCTCGGCGGCGCCATCGTGTCCGTGCTCATCGCCGTGGCCGCGGAGCGATTCGCGTACCGGCCACTGCGCGGCGCACCACGGCTGGCACCACTGATCACCGCCATCGGCCTCTCCCTCGCACTTCAGCAGGCGATCTTCCTCTGGTACCCGGGCGCCGACAACGCCAAGAGCTTCCCGCAACTGCCCGGCGGCCCCTTCCACGTGGGATCGATCAACATCCAGAGCGGTGACATCTTCCTGGTCTCCGCCGCCGTGATCTGCATGGTCGGCCTCGCCGCCTTCGTCCGCACCAGCCGCACCGGCCGCGCCATGCAGGCCACCGCGCAGGACTCGGACACCGCCCAGCTCATGGGCATCGACACCAACCGCATCATCGTCATCGCCTTCGCCATCGGCGGCTTCTTCGCCGCCGTCGCCGGACTCGCCTCCGGCCTCAAGTACGGCCAGGTCAAGTACGACATCGGCTTCCAGGCCGGACTCAAGGCGTTCACCGCGGCCGTTCTCGGCGGCATCGGCAACATCTACGGCGCCATGCTCGGCGGCCTCGTCCTCGGCATCGCCGAGTCCTGCGCCTCCGCCTACATCTCCAACATCCCCGGCATGCAGCAGCTCGGCGGCGGAAGCTGGGCGAACGTCTGGGCCTTCGTGCTCCTCATCGTCGTCCTGCTCGTCCGGCCGCAAGGTCTGCTCGGCGAGCGCGTCGCGGACAGGGCGTGACACCGATGACCGACATCCCCGTAAGCGCCGCGGAGTCCATCGCCGTCGACACCGCGAAACCGGCCGGACGCAGGGTCGCCCCCTTCGTACCGCTGCCGCGGACCGCCGCCCAGGCGGTCACCCTCGTCGGCGCCGTGGCGACCATCGCCTCCACCTTCATGTCCTGGACGTACACCACCGAGTTCCCCGGCGACCTCACCGTCTCCGGCTACCCCGGCGGTCTCCAGGTCCTCACCCTGGTCGGCGCCATCGTCACCGGCCTGTTCGCGCTCGGCGCCTTCGGCCTCAAGGGCCTGCGCTGGCTCACCCCCAACCGCTCCAACAACCCGGTGCTGCTGCTCGCCCTCGGCACCCTGGGCACCACCTGGTACACGGTGATCGCCATCGCCGAGAAGCTCGGCGGCCTGGCCAACCTCGACCCCGGCGGCTTCGTCGCCGCGATCGGCAGCCTGGTCCTGGTGATCGGCGCCCTCGCACTGCCGATCCACCGGCACCCGCGGGAGACCCACGACACCGAGTACTTCGAACTCGGCCGCTTCTCCACGGTCGGCCCGGTCGTCGGCACGTACAAGTGGCTGCGCGAACTGCGCCCCCACCACAGCGATCTCCCGGTCGCCGACCCGACGAAGCTGCCCGGCTGGGTCCAGCGGCTGATCATCACCGTGGCCGCCGCGATCGGCCTCGAGGTCTTCACCTACGGCCTCGCCACCGGCTACACCGAGATCTTCCTCGGCTTCCTCATCGTCGTGGTCTTCACCATCTGGGCGCTGAGCGCGGCCGGTCTGCTCCGGCAGTTCTCCGGACTCACCGCCGCCCACCGCTCGTTCGCCAACACGATGGGCTTCCTGGCCGCGCTGGCCTACCCCTTCGCGCAGAACGACGAGCACTACGCCAACCTCGGCGTCAACATCCTGATCTTCGGCACCGTCGCCCTCGGCCTCAACATCGTCGTCGGCCTCACCGGCCTGCTCGACCTCGGTTACGTCGCCTTCCTCGGCGTCGGCGCGTACGCCGCCGCCCTGGTCTCCGGCTCGCCGTTCTCGATCTGGTCCGGCGTCCAGTTCCCGTTCTGGGCCGCCGCCCTCACCGGCATGGCCGCCTCACTGGTCTTCGGCGTCCTCATCGGCGCCCCCACCCTGCGGCTGCGCGGCGACTACCTGGCCATCGTCACGCTCGGTTTCGGTGAGATCTTCCGCATCGTCGTCAACAGCCTCGACGGCGTATCGGGCCCGAAGGTCACCAACGGCCCCAACGGCATCTCGCAGATCCCCGACCTGTCGATCTTCGGGTACAACCTCGGCGCCTCGCACGACATCGGCTCCGTCACCCTCGGCCGGTTCGCCAACTACTACCTGCTGATGCTGCTGATCACGGTCATCGTGGTGCTGATCTTCACCCGCGCCGCCGACTCCCGGATCGGCCGCGCCTGGGTCGCCATCCGCGAGGACGAGACCGCCGCCACCGCCATGGGCATCAATGGCTTCCGGGTCAAGCTGATCGCCTTCGCCCTCGGCGCCTCGCTCGCCGGACTCGCGGGCACCGTCAGCGCCCACGTCACGTACAACGTGGTGCCCAACCCGTACCAGTTCGCGGGCGCCGCCCCGCCCAACTCGGCCTTCCTGCTCGCCGCCGTCGTCCTCGGCGGCATGGGTACGGTCAGCGGCCCGATCCTCGGCGCGGCGCTGCTCTACCTGCTCCCCGAGAAGCTCGGCTTCCTGGAGCGGTACGAACTCTTCGCGTTCGGCCTCGCCCTGATCCTGATCATGCGCTTCCGGCCCGAGGGCATCATCCCCAACCGGCGCCGCCAGCTCGAATTCCACCAGGACGAAGTGCTCATCCCCGAGCAACGCCCGCTCGGCGACGACACCGTCCCGGCCAGCCCGGCAGGGGCGTGAGAGACACATGACCATCATCAGCCAAGAGCAGCCGACCCCGGCAGCGGCCTCCGACGGCGGCCCGCTGCTCCAGGCCAGCGGCGTCGTCATGCGGTTCGGCGGCCTCACCGCCGTCCGCGACGTCGACCTCACCGTCAACAGCGGTGAGATCGTCGGACTGATCGGCCCCAACGGCGCCGGGAAGACCACCTTCTTCAACTGCCTCACCGGCCTGTACGTCCCCACCGAGGGCAAGGTCACCTACCGAGGCGAGGTGCTGCCGCCCAAGCCGCACCTGGTCACCCAGGCCGGACTCGCCCGCACCTTCCAGAACATCCGGCTCTTCTCCAACATGACCGTGCTGGAGAACGTGCTGGTCGGCAGGCACACCAGGACCCGCGAGGGACTGCTGTCCGCCCTCATCCGCGGCCCCGGCTACCACAAGGCCGAAGCCCGGTCGCGGGCGCGGGCCATGGAGATCCTGGAGTTCATCGGCCTGGCCGGCAAGGCCGACCACCTCTCGCGCAACCTCCCCTACGGCGAGCAGCGCAAGCTGGAGATCGCCCGCGCGCTGGCCAGCGAGCCCGGCCTGCTGCTGCTGGACGAGCCCACGGCCGGTATGAACCCGCAGGAGACCAGGGCCACCGAGGAGTTGGTCTTCGCCATCCGCGACCAGGGCATCGCCGTCCTGGTCATCGAGCACGACATGCGGTTCATCTTCAACCTGTGCGACCGCGTCGCCGTCCTCGTCCAGGGCGAGAAACTGGTCGAGGGCACCTCCGACGTGGTCCAGCAGGACGAACGGGTCATCGCGGCCTACCTCGGTGAACCCTTCGAAGGCGCGCCCACCGGTGAGGGCGACGCCGCAGTGGAAGCGGCCGCGGCCGAAGCCGGGGCCGAGGAGCAGGAGAACGACCGATGACCGCACTGCTCGAAGTCGAGGACCTCCGGGTCGCCTACGGCAAGATCGAGGCCGTCAAGGGCATCTCGTTCACCGTCGAGGCGGGCCAGATCGTCACCCTGATCGGCACCAACGGCGCGGGCAAGACCACCACGCTGCGCACCCTCAGCGGGCTGCTCAAGCCGATCGGCGGCCGGGTCAGCTTCGA
Source organism: Streptomyces sp. NPDC025721 (assembly GCF_055558595.1). Lineage (NCBI taxonomy): Bacteria > Bacillati > Actinomycetota > Actinomycetes > Kitasatosporales > Streptomycetaceae > Streptomyces > Streptomyces sp. NPDC025721. Next base: position 47,959 of record NZ_JBVHMF010000032.1, read on the forward strand.
CGGCAAGGTGCTCACCCGCGTCCCGGCGCACCGGATCGTCGCCCTGGGCCTGGCGCACTCCCCGGAGGGCCGGCACATCTTCCCCCGGCTGACCATCGAGCAGAATCTCCAGCTCGGCGCCTTCCTCCGCAAGGACACGGCGGCCATCGCCAAGGACATCCAGCGCGCCTACGACCTCTTCCCGATCCTCGGGGAGCGCCGCAGGCAGGCCGCGGGCACGCTGTCCGGCGGCGAGCAGCAGATGCTCGCCATGGGCCGCGCGCTGATGTCGCAGCCCAAGCTGCTCATGCTCGACGAGCCCTCGATGGGTCTGTCGCCGATCATGATGCAGAAGATCATGACGACCATCGTGGAGCTGAAGGCCCAGGGCACCACGATCCTGCTGGTCGAGCAGAACGCGCAGGCCGCGCTCTCGCTCGCCGACCAGGCCCATGTGATGGAGATCGGCACGATCAAGCTCTCCGGCACCGGCCAGGACCTGCTGCACGACGACGGCGTCCGCAAGACGTACCTCGGCGAGGACTGAGGCTCGCCCGACCGGGCCCGGAACACGGCGCAGGGCCCGCACCCCGACCGGGGTGCGGGCCCTGCGCCGTGTCCCGTCCGCGGGCGCCTACTTCTCGGAGACCTCTTCGATCACGGCCTGCGCGACCGCCTGCATCGACATCCGGCGGTCCATCGACGTCTTCTGGATCCAGCGGAAGGCGGCGGGCTCGGTCAGCCCGTACTTGGTCTGGAGGACGCTCTTGGCCCGGTCGACCAGCTTGCGGGTCTCCAGCCGCAGCGACAGGTCGGCGATCTCCGCCTCCAGCGCCTTCAGCTCCTGGAACCGGCTCACCGCCATCTCGATCGCGGGCACCAGATCGCTCTTGCTGAACGGCTTCACCAGATACGCCATCGCGCCCGCGTCCCTGGCCCGCTCCACCAGCTCGCGCTGCGAGAACGCGGTCAGCATCAGCACCGGCGCGATCTTGTCCGCGGCGATCCGCTCGGCCGCCGAGATCCCGTCGAGCACCGGCATCTTCACGTCCAGGATCACCAGATCGGGACGCTGCTCCTCGGCGAGCTTCACCGCGGTCTCGCCGTCCCCGGCCTCCCCGACGACGGAGTAGCCCTCCTCCTCCAGCATCTCCTTGAGGTCGAGGCGGATCAGCGCCTCGTCCTCGGCGATGACCACGCGGGTCGTCAGGGGAGGGACGTGGGACTTCGACTGCTCGTCGTCGAGCGGGGCGGCGGACTCGTCGGGCGCGCTCACGGTGCTCCTCGTATCAGGCGGGGTACTGCACACCTGAGCCTACCTAGCTGCGACGGCGCGCACCTACACGGTACGCTGTGCACGCGACCTGGCCGGGTTGGCGGAATGGCATACGCGGATGTCTCAAACACATCTGTCCGAAAGGGCGTGCGGGTTCGAATCCCGCACCCGGCACCTCTGAAATCCCCCCGTATCCCCTCAGTTCGCCGGGGGAGCGGTCGTGCCCGTGGGAGTCGCCGGGCGCAGCATGCAGGTCAGCCGGGCCGTACAGACCCGCTTGTCCGCCTCGTCCGTGATGACGATCTCATAGGTCGCCGAGGAGCGGCCCCGGTGGACCGGGGTCGCGGTGCCGGTGACGAGACCGGAGCGCAGACCGCGGTGGTGGGTGGCGTTGAGGTCCACGCCGACGGCCATCTTGCTGGGACCGCCGTGCAGCATCGCGCCGACCGAGCCGAGGGTCTCGGCGAGCACCGCGGACGCGCCGCCGTGCAGCAGCCCCATCGGCTGGGTGTTGCCCTCGACGGGCATCGTGCCGACCACCTTCTCCGGCGCCGCCTCCAGGATCCGGATGCCCATCCGCTCACCCAGGTGACCGCCGGAGAACAGACCCCGCAGATCGACGCCGAGCCCGGCGTACTGCTCCAGGATCTCCGGCGGGAAGTAGGTGGTGGTCCGCTCGCCCATGGGGTGGTGCTCCGATCGTCCTCGTCCGGCCTGATCCGGTGTGCCCGTACGCGTTTTCCGTGTACTGATCAGTTTTCTACCGGACGGCCCGCGTCGGCCGTGCGTCGGGGGGCGTCCGCCGCGGTCCGCTCCAGCCGGATGACCACCGACTTCGAGGCGGGGGTGTTGCTGGTGTCCGCGGTGTGGTCGAGGGGGACCAGCACATTGGTCTCCGGGTAGTACGCCGCCGCGCATCCGCGCGGGGTCGGGTAGTGCACGACCCGGAAGCCCTCCGCGCGCCGCTCCGTGCCGTCCTTCCACTCGCCGACCAGGTCGGCGTAGTCGCCGTCGGCCAGACCGTTGGCCGCGGCGTCCTCGGGGTGCAGCAGGACGACGCGGCGGCCGTTCTTGATGCCGCGGTAGCGGTCGTCCAGACCGTAGATGGTGGTGTTGTACTGGTCGTGCGAGCGCAGCGTCTGGAGCAGCAGCCGCCCCTCGGGCACCGCCGGGTACTCGACGGCCGCGGCCGTGAAGTTGGCCTTGCCCGTCGCGGTGGGGAAGGTGCGGCTGTCGCGCGGGGCGTGCGGCAGCGTGAAGCCGCCCGGGCGCCGCACCCTGGCGTTGAAGTCCGCGAAGCCGGGGACGACCCGCGAGATGCGGTCGCGGATCGCGTCGTAGTCCCGCTCGAAGTCCGCCCACGGCACCACGCTGCGGTCACCGAAGACGGCGCGGGCCAGCCGGGTCACGATCGCGGGCTCCGACAGCAGATGCGGCGAGGCCGGGTCCAGGCCGCCGCGCGAGGCGTGCACCATGCCCATCGAGTCCTCGACGGTGACGAACTGCGGGCCGCCCGCCTGCCGGTCCTTCTCGGTACGGCCCAGCGTCGGCAGGATCAGCGCGCGGGCGCCCGTGACGGCGTGCGAACGGTTCAGCTTGGTCGACACATGGACGGTCAGCCGCGCCTTGCGCATCGCGGCCTCCGTGACGTCGGTGTCGGGGGACGCGGCGACGAAGTTGCCGCCCATCGCGAAGAACACCTTCGCCGTCCCGTCGCGCAGCGCCCGGATCGCGCGCACCACGTCGAAGCCGTGCTCGCGCGGCGGCGCGAAGCCGAACTCCTTCTCCAGCGCGTCCAGGAACGCCGCCGGGGGCCGCTCGAAGATGCCCATCGTCCGGTCGCCCTGCACATTGCTGTGCCCGCGCACCGGGCAGACCCCGGCGCCGGGGCGGCCGATATTGCCGCCCAGCAGCAGGAAGTTGACCACCTCGCGGATGGTCGGCACCGCGTGCTTGTGCTGGGTCAGGCCCATCGCCCAGCACACCACGACGCTCTTGGCGTCCAGCACCAGGGCGAGCAGCCTGTCGATCTCGGCCCGCGCCAGACCGGTGGCGCGCTCCACCTCGTCCCAGTCGGTGGCGAGCGCGGCGGCCTCGTACTCCGCGAAGCCGTGGGTGTGCTCCGCGATGAAGTCGCGGTCCAGCGCGCCGGCCTCGATCAGCAGCCGGCCCAGCGCGCGGAACAGCGCCTGGTCGCCGCCGAGCCTGATCTGGAGGAACAGATCGGTCAGCACGGTGCCGGAACCGGCGAGACCCGAGGCGTTCTGCGGATTCTTGAACCGCTCGAGACCCGCCTCCGGAAGCGGGTTGACCGACACGATCGTCGCCCCGCCCTGCTTGGCCTTCTCCAGCGCGGACAGCATCCGCGGGTGGTTGGTGCCCGGATTCTGCCCGGCGACGATGATCAGGTCCGACCGGTACAGATCCTCCAGCAGCACACTGCCCTTGCCGACGCCCAGCGTCTCGGTCAGCGCGGAACCCGACGACTCGTGGCACATGTTGGAGCAGTCCGGCAGATTGTTGGTGCCCAGCTCGCGGGCGAAGAGCTGGAAGAGGAACGCCGCCTCGTTGCTGGTGCGGCCCGAGGTGTAGAAGACCGCCTCGTCCGGGGTGTCCAGGGCGGTCAGTTCGTCCGCGACGATCGAGAAGGCCCGCTCCCACGGCACCGCCTCGTAGTGGTCGGCGCCCTCCGCCAGATACATCGGCTGCGTGATCCGGCCCTGCTGGCCCAGCCAGTAGCCGCTGCGCCGCGCCAGGTCGGAGACCGGGTGCGCGGCGAAGAAGTCCGGGGTCACCCGGCGCAGCGTCGCCTCCTCGGCGACCGCCTTCGCGCCGTTCTCGCAGAATTCGGCGACATGCCGGTGGTCCGGCTCGGGCCAGGCGCAGCCCGGACAGTCGAAGCCGCCCTTCTGGTTGACCTTCAGCAGCGTCAACGTGGCCCGCCGCACCCCCATCTGCTGCCCGGCCATCTTGACCGTGTGCCCGATGGCGGGCAGCCCCGCCGCACTGTGCTTGGGCGCGGAGACCTGCGGAGCGTCCTGGACGGGGTCACCTGAAGGGGGCTTCTTTGCCATACGTCCTTTGTACCGCCTTTGCGCGGCGGGGGAGCCGGCGGGCGGCGCCCGGCTTGATCGGCCCGCCGAGCCGCCCGCCCGGCTCCCGGCCCCGCCGCCCCCCGCACGGCGTGCCCCCGGCGGGAGGCGTCCTTCGTTGTCGTACCCGCGTGGGAGGATCGGAGACGTGGCAGACAACGCATCCGCATCGAAGACGACCGACCGCCCCCGCCTGCTGCTGCTGGACGGGCACTCGCTGGCGTACCGGGCGTTCTACGCGCTGCCCGTGGAGAACTTCAACACCGCCACGGGCCAGCCGACGAACGCGATCTACGGCTTCACGTCCATGCTGGCGAACACGCTGCGTGACGAGCGGCCGACGCACCTGGCCGTCGCCTTCGACGTCTCCCGCAAGACCTGGCGGTTCGACGAGTTCCCCGAGTACAAGGCGAACCGCTCGAAGACGCCGGACGAGTTCCGCAGCCAGGTCGAGCTGATCGGCGAGCTGCTGGACGCGATGGGCGTCAGCCGCTTCGCGGTCGAGGGCTTCGAGGCGGACGACGTGATCGCCACGCTCGCCACCCAGGCGGAAGCGCTCGGTTACGAGGTGCTGATCGTCACCGGCGACCGGGACTCGTTCCAGTTGGTCACCGAGAACGTGACGGTGCTCTACCCCACCAAGGGCGTCTCCGAGCTGACCCGCTACACCCCGGAGAAGGTCGAGGAGAAGTACGGCCTGACGCCCCAGCAGTACCCGGACTTCGCGGCGCTGCGCGGCGACCCGTCGGACAATCTGCCCGGCATCCCCGGCGTCGGCGAGAAGACGGCGGCCAAGTGGATCATGCAGTTCGGGTCCTTCGCCGACCTGGTCGAGCGGGCCGACGAGGTCAAGGGCAAGGCCGGTGAGAATCTGCGGGCGCACCTGGACGCGGTGAAGCTCAACCGGCGGCTGACCGAGATGGTGCGCGACGTGAGCCTGCCCTCGGGCCCCGAGGGCCTGGCCAGGGAGCCGTACGACAGGACGGCCCTGGTCGGCGTGCTGGACGTGCTGGAATTCCGCAACTCCAACTTCCGGGAGCGGCTGTTCGCCGTCGATCCCGGCGCCGAGCAGGAAGAGGCGGAGATCGCCGAGGGCGTCGCCGTGGAGGGCACCGTGCTCGCCGCGGGCGACCTGCCCGGCTGGCTCGACGAGCACGGCGGCGCGCCGCTCGGCCTGGCCAGCGTCGACACCTGGGCGCTGGGCAGCGGCAGCGTCACCCAGATCGCGCTCGCCTCACCGGAGGTGGCCGCCTGGTTCGACCCCGCGGAGCTGGACGAGGCGGACGAGAAGTCCTTCGCCGCCTGGATCGCCGACCCCGCCCGCCCCAAGGTGCTGCACAACGCGAAGAACGTCGAGCGGGTCTTCGCCGAGCACGGCTGGAGCGTCGCCGGGGTGACGATGTGCACGGCCCTGGCCGCGTATCTCATCAAGCCCGGCCGCCGCTCCTTCGCGCTCGACGTGCTGTCGGTGGAGTACCTGGGCCGCGAGCTGGCCCCGGCCGACGCCGCGGGCGGACAGCTCGCCTTCGGCGAGGAGGGCGAGGACGAGGGCGCCGCCGCGGCCGACGCGCTGATGGTGCAGGCCCGTACCGTCCTCGACCTCGCCGAGGTCTTCGGCGAGCGGCTGCCCGAGGTCGGCGCCACCGAGCTGCTGCACGAGGTCGAACTGCCCACCTCGGCGCTGCTGGCCCGGATGGAACGCTCCGGGATCGCCGCCGACCGGGCCCATCTCGAAGGTCTGGAACAGCAGTTCGCCGCGGCCGTGCAGCACGCGGTCGGCGAGGCGCACGCCTCGGTCGGCCACGAGTTCAACCTCGGCTCGCCCAAGCAGCTCCAGGAAGTCCTCTTCGGCGAGCTGGGCCTGCCCAAGACCAAGAAGACCAAGACCGGTTACACCACGGACGCCGACGCGCTGGCCTGGCTGGCCGCGCAGACCGAGCACGAACTGCCGGTCATCATGCTGCGCCACCGGGAGCAGGCCAAGCTCCGGGTCACCGTCGAGGGCCTGGTCAAGACGATCGCCCCGGACGGACGCATCCACACCACCTTCAGCCAGACCGTCGCGGCCACCGGACGCCTGTCGTCCACCGACCCCAACCTGCAGAATGTGCCGGTCCGCACCGACGAGGGCCGGGCCATCCGCCGCGGCTTCGTCGTCGGCGAGGGCTACGAATCGCTGCTGACCGCCGACTACAGCCAGATCGAACTGCGCGTGATGGCCCACCTGTCGCAGGACGAGGGACTGATCGCCGCCTTCGCCTCCGGCGAGGATCTGCACACCACCGTCGGCTCCCAGGTCTTCGGCGTCGCACGGGACGCGGTGGACGCCGAGATGCGCCGCAAGATCAAGGCGATGTCGTACGGGCTGGCGTACGGCCTGTCCGCCTTCGGCCTGTCCCAGCAGCTCAACATCGAGGCCGCGGAGGCGCGCGGGCTGATGGAGACGTACTTCGAGCGGTTCGGCGGCGTGCGGGACTATCTGCACCGGGTGGTCGAGGAGGCCAGGAACACCGGCTACACCGAGACGCTGCTCGGCCGCCGCCGCTACCTGCCCGACCTCAACAGCGACAACCGGCAGCGCCGTGAGATGGCCGAGCGGATGGCGCTCAATGCGCCGATCCAGGGCTCGGCCGCCGACATCGTGAAGATCGCGATGCTCAAGGTCGACCAGGCGCTCACCGACGAGAAGCTGGAGTCGCGGATACTGCTCCAGGTGCACGACGAAATCGTGCTGGAGGTCGCGCCCGGCGAGCGGAAGAAGGTCGAGACGCTGGTCCGCCGCGAGATGGCGGGCGCGTATCCGCTGCGCGCCGCGCTGGACGTGTCGGTCGGCGACGGCACCGACTGGGAGTCGGCCGCGCACTGACCCCACCCCGCCGCCTGCGCGAGTCTGTGACCGGGCTGTGTGAACGAGTCGCGACCCCTCGGTGAAAGGTCCGCCGAGGGGCCGGAAACCTCGGCGGATTGCCGGTATTTGCCCCGGATCGCGTCTTCCCCGACTGTGGTCGGGGGGCTGAAGTTGCCGTAGGGTCAATCGAGTTGTGGCGCGGCCACGCGCCCATCTCGCACCTGGGGAGGACCGCGGACATGTCAGCGCGGCGGTACGGCCGAAGGCTACGCAGGGGAGCGGCGGGTACGGCGGTCGCCGCCGCCGCGATGGCGGCGCTGGGCGCCTCGCAGGCGCCGGGGCTCATCCCGGTGGCGCACGCCGCCGCGCGGCAGACGACCACCGTGGCCCCGCCGCCCGGCCCCGCGATCGACGGCGGTTCGCCGTACATCACCGATGTGCCGCCGCTGAACACCCCGACGGACCTCACGAATCCGACCGCCACGCCCTCCGGCGGCCCGGTCGTCACCCCGCTGCCGTCCGGCGGCTCGCTGCCCGCGACCGTCCTGGACGCCTACCGGCGCGCCGAGGCGAGCGTCGCCGCGAGCAACCCCGGCTGCCACCTGCCGTGGCAACTGCTCGCCGCCATCGGCCAGGTGGAGTCCGGCCAGGCCCGCGGCGGCGCCGTGGACGCCAAGGGGACGACGTACACCCCGATCCTCGGCCCGGTGCTCGACGGCAACGGCTTCGCGAACATCAGCGACACCGACGGCGGACGCTACGACGGCGACCCGGTCCACGACCGCGCGGTCGGCCCGATGCAGTTCATCCCCTCGACGTGGGCGAACTGGGGCGCGGACGGCAACGGCGACGGGGTCGCCGACCCCGACAACGTGTACGACGCCGCGCTGGCCGCCGCCCACTACCTGTGCGCCGACGGCCGCGACCTGGCCGTACCGCGGGACATGGACCGCGCGATCCTCGGCTACAACCACTCGCAGGCCTACCTCGACCTGGTGAAGTCCTGGTACGAGCACTTCCGGCAGGGCGACGCGGTCTCCGTGCCCGACCGCCCGGGCACACCGGGCGCGGGCGCGCCGCCGTTCGCCAACACCCCGCGGCCGTCGACCAGTCCGTCCGCGTCGGCCCCCGGCGGCACACCGTCGCCCTCGCCGTCCGGCACCCACCCGAGCGGCGGCATCGTCCCGCCGACCGCGGGCACCCCGTCGACCGGCCCCGGCAAGACCCCGCCGCCGTCGTCGCCTACCGGCACCCCCACGGGAACCCCGACCGGCACGCCGACGGACACCCCGACGACCCCCGGCTGCCCGACGCAGTCCCCGTCGCCCTCGCCGACCGACAGCGCGAGCCCCAGCCCGACCGCGACGCCGACTCCCACGGACACCCCCGGCACGCCCGACCCCTGCGCCACCGACACCCCGACGCCGACGGACACCCCCACCCCCAGCGGTGAGGCGACCGCCAGCGCGGCCACCGGCGCCGCCGTCACCGCGAAGCCGTAACCCGCGACGGGGCATTCCCCGACACGGCACCCCCGGCGCCCCGCGCGCCGGCAACACTCCCACGCACCGGGGACGTTCAGGCGAAAGCCTCACGAACGTCCCCGGTGAAACGTGTTCTCATCTCACCTCCCGGTTGCTACGGTGCCCCGGCCCCGGCCGACGACCGCGTCGGCCCGTGCCCGAGGGAGGTCAGGCCATGCGCGCTCTCGCCGCGGCGGCGATCGGACTCGCCGCCGCCCTCGCCCTGGTCTTCACCGTCACCGCGATCGGCGCGCCCGCGGGTCACACCTCGCCGAAACCCCTGCTGACCACGGTCCCCAGCCACCCCTGAGCCGGTCACCTCTGAGCCAGCCACCCCTGAGCCGTCTGGAGCCGCGATGCGCCGCAAGTCCAGCCTGGTGCTGCTCGCCCTCGCCGTCTTCTTCGCGACCCTGGCGCCCATGCTGCGCTGGTACGCCTACCCGCGGCTGGCCAAAGTGCCGCCGAGCGAGTACCAGGTCGCCGTCCTCGAGGCGAAGAACGCCACCCTCGTCGACTATTCCAGCCTCACCGCCAAGAAGGTCTCCAAGGTCAGCATCGTGCAGACCCTCAAGGGCAATGTGACGGCGGCCCGGCAGGTCAAGGCCGAGACCGGCAAGGACGTCGTGGTCTGGGACGCGCTCTCCTACGTCGCGGGCCCCGACGGCAAGATGGTCTCGGAGATCCCCGAGCGGTACGTCTTCGACGCGCACACCCAGGAGCCGGTGCACACCGCGAGCGAGTCGGTCGACGGCGATCCGGTCACCCGGCAGGGCATCGAGTTCAAGTTCCCCTTCCTGACCCAGAAGCGCGACTACTACTACTTCGACGCGCAGAGCCGCACCTCCGCGCCGATCCACTACGCGGGCACCCAGCGCTTCCACGGCCTGAAGGTCTACTACTTCGAGCAGACCGTGCCCTGGCAGCGGGTCCCGCTGCCCAAGAAACTGCCCGAGATCGCGCCCGGCGCTCCCGCGCTCACCCCCGAGACGGTCAAGGCCACCGGCATCCAGCGCTGGTACACCACCAAGCGGATGTTCTGGGTCGACCCGACGACCGGCGCGCCCGTCAACGGCGAGGAGATCCACACCGAGGAGCTGCGCTTTCCCGCCTCGACCGGCAAAGCACCGGTCACCGCCTTCGCGGGCGACGTGAAGATGCGGCCCGACTACATCGACTCCATCGTCCATCTGGTCAAGACGCAACGGCAGTTGGTGCTGCTGCTCACGAGCTACCTGCCGTGGGGCTTCGGCGGGTTCGCCGCCGCGCTGCTGGCGCTGTCGCTGCTGCTCGAAGCGCGCGGGCGGCGGCCCGCCGACCCGGTGGGCGGCCGGGAGCCCGACCCCGACCGCGCCCCCGACCACCCGGACCCCGTACCGGTCTGACCCACGGCCCGGACCCCGTACGGTCCGAGCCGTGCCCGGACCCCCGCACCGGCCGACCTGTCCCGGACCCCGTACCGGTCTGACACACGGCCCGGACCCTGTACGGTCCGAGCCGTGCCGGGACCCTCGCACCGGCCGACCTGTCCCGGACGCCGTACGGGCCGGGCGGGCTGCCTACGCGCGGCGGCTGTTGTTCGTCCGCTTGGTCGGCTCGGCCGTCGCCGGGTCCTCGGGCCACGGGTGGCGCGGGTAGCGGCCCCGCAGCTCGGCGCGCACCGCGCGGTAGCCGTCACGCCAGAACGACGCCAGGTCCGCGGTCACCGCCGCGGGCCGCCCCGCGGGCGACAGCAGATGCACCAGCAGCGGCACCCCGGCGATCTCGGGCGTCGCCCGCAGCCCGAACAACTCCTGGAGCTTCACGGCCAGTACGGGCTGGTCGCCGCCGTAGTCGATCCGGATCCGCGAACCGCTCGGCACCTCGAACCGCTCCGGTGCCAGCTCACCGAACCGGGCGGCCTCGCCCGTGGCCCACGGCAGCAGCCGGGGCAGCGCGCCGCCCGCCGAGATCCGCTCCAGATCCGCCCGCCGCCCGGCCCGCGCGAGCTCGGGCCCCAGCCACTCCTCGGCCCGCTCCACCAGCGCCCGCTCCGAGACGTCCGGCCAGTTCCCGCCCAACTCCCGGTGCAGGAAGGCCAGCCGCTGCCGTACCTCACGGGCCTCCCGCGACCAGTGCAGCAAACCGGTGCCCTCGCGCCGCAGCCCGTCGAGCAGCGCGGCCCGTACCGCGTCCCGGTCCGGCCGGCGCAGCGGCGCCGCCGACAGCTCCAGCGCGCCCAGCCGCTCCACCCGGCGCGCCACCACGTCCCCGCCGCGCCAGGCCACCTCCTCGTACGACTCCAGCAGCCCGGCCGCCGCCGCCCGCGCGGTGCCCTCGTCGATCACCGCGGCCACCCGCACCCGCGCGTCCGTCCGCCCGACGCCCCGGTCCGCCACGGCCACCGCCACCCACTCCGCCCCGCCCACGCCCCCGCCGACCTCCGCGCCGGTCCCGGACGCCATCACGTATCCGTCCCCGCCCCGCCGCCGCGCGACCCGCTCGGGAAACGCCAGGGCGACGACGAGCCCGGCCGCCGCGTCGTCCGACAGGCCCCCGCCCGCGGCGCGGCTCGCGGCGGACGGGCGCGCCGCGGAGCGCGGGACGGCGGCGTCCGTCGCGGGTGGGCTCCCCTCCGTCACCGTGCCGCGCAGCCGGTCGGCCTCCGCGCGCCAGCGCGCCGCGTACGGGTCGCCGCCGCGGCGGGCGGTGTGCCAGGCGGCGGTGAGGTCGGAGCCGTAGGAGTGGGGGAGTTCTTCGCTGAGGAGCGCGGTGACCTCGGCGGCGCGGCGGGCGCCGAGCACGGGCGCGGAGTCGAGGAGGGCGCGGGCGAGCCGGGGGTGCAGCCCGAGCCGGGCCAGTCGGCGGCCCCGGTCCAGGGCGCGGCCCGAGGCGTCGACGGCGCCGAGGCCGCGCAGCGTGTCGCGGGCCGCGGCCATCGCGCCCTGCGGCGGGGCGTCCAGCAGGGCGAGCCCGGAGGCGTCCGGATCGCCCCAGCAGGCGGCCTGGAGCGCGAAGGCCGTGAGGTCGGCGAGCGCGATCTCGGGGGAGGGGTGCCGGGGCCTGCGGGCGTCCTCGGCCGGGGGCCAGCAGCGGTAGACGGTGCCGGGACCCTCGCGCCCGGCGCGCCCGGCGCGCTGGTCGGAGGCGGCCCGCGACACCCGTACGGTGACCAGCGCGCCGAGGCCCCGCGCGTGGTCCATGCGCGGCTCGCGGGCCAGCCCGCTGTCCACCACGACCCGCACGCCCGGCACGGTCAGGCTGGACTCGGCCACGGACGTCGCGAGCAGCACGCGCCGCCGCTCACCGGGCGCCAGCGCCGCGTCTTGGACGGCGGCCGGGGCGCGGCCGTGCACCTGGAGCACCTCGATGCCGCCGCCCGCGCCGCCGGAATCCGTGAGGTCCCCGAGCAGACCCGAGACCCGCGCGATCTCCCCGACGCCCGGCAGGAAGCACAGCACGTCCCCGTCGCGCTCCCGCAGCGCCCGCCGCACCACCGTCGCCACATGGTCGAGCAGCGCCCGGTCCACCCGGCCCCCGGCGTGCGTCGCCCGTACGGGACCGGGCGGCGGCGCCCACTCCACGGCCACCGGGTGCAGCACCCCGCCCGCCTCGACCACGGGCGCGGGCGGCCCGTCGGCCCCGCCCAGCAGCGCCGCCCACGCGGCCGTGTCCGTCGTCGCGGACGCCGCGACCAGCCGCAACTCCGGCCGCAGCAGGGCCCGTACGTCCAACAGGAACGCCATGGACGTGTCGGCGTCCAGATGCCGCTCGTGGCACTCGTCGAGCATCACCGTGCTCACGCCCGGCAGTTCCTGGTCGCGCTGGAGCCGTTGCAGCAGCACACCGGTGGTGACCACCTCGACCGCGGTGCGGGCCGAGACCCGCCGCTCGCCGCGGACCGTGAAACCGACGGTCTCGCCGACCCGCTCCCCGAGCAGCCAGGCCATCCGCCGGGCCGCCGCCCGCGCCGCCATCCGCCGCGGCTCCGCGACCAGCACCCGCCCGCCGAGCGCGTCGGCGATCAGCAGCGGGACCAGCGTGGTCTTGCCGGTGCCGGGCGGCGCGGCCAGGACGGCGCAGCCCGGCGACCGCAGCGCGGCCAGCAGCTCCGGTACGACGGAGGCCACCGGCAGCGCGCGCCCCTCGGCCCGGATCGCGTACGTACCGGCGCTCCCGCCGGCTTCCCCGCCGGCCGCCCGACCGTCCTGGCCGCCGGCCTTCACTCCGCCGCGCACACGAAGATCGCCGTGCCCGGCAACAGCCGCCCGCGCAGCGGGGACCAGCCGCCCCACTCCTGGTCGTTCCACTCCGGCCACTCGGGCTCGACGAGGTCGACCAGCCGCAGGCCAGCCGCCGCGATCTCGCGGACGCGGTCGCCCAGGGTGCGGTGGTGCTCGACGTACACGGCGATGCCCCGGTCGTCCTCCTCCACGTAAGGCGTGCGGTCGAAGTAGGAGGCGACGGCCGTCAGGCCCTCGGGGCCCGGCTCGTCGGGGAAGGCCCAGCGCACCGGGTGGGTGACCGAGAAGACCCAGCGCCCGCCGGGCCGCAGCACCCGCCGCACCTCCCGCTGGACGCGCGCGGTGTCGGCGATGAAGGGGAGCGCGCCGTACGCGGAGACCGCCAGGTCGAACGAGCCGTCGGCGAAGGGCAGGGCGCCCGCGTCGGCCTGGACCAGGGGCACCAGCGGCGCGCCGTCGGCCGAGGACTCGTCGTCGATCCGCCGCGCGTGCTGGAGCTGCCGGAAGGAGAGGTCGAGGGCGACCGGCCGGGCGCCCTGGGCGGCCAGCCAGCGCGAGCACTGGGCGGCGCCCGCGCCGATCTCCAGCACGTCCTTGTCCTTCAGGGCCGCCGTCGGGCCGAGCAGCCCCGCGTCCGCCTCGTCCAGACCCTCAGGGCCCCAGACGAAGCGCGCGTCGCCCAGGAAGTCGCCGTGCTCCACCTGGTAGTCGTCCGCGTTGCGGTCCCACCACCGGCGGTTGGCCCGGCTGCTCTCCGTGACCCCCGCGCTGCGGCGGGTGGCCTCCGGTTCCTCGTGTGCCTCTCGGGGCGCTTCCCGGCGTGCGTCCCGGGGATCGGGTCCTTGGATCATCGCGGCAGTCGTCGTACTCTCTGAGAAGACCTGGCACTGGGTGACTTGTGCCGGTTCGGTCCGTTACGCGCCCGGTGGGCTCTTCGTGCGTTGACCGTGCCCGGCTGCCCCCGTATGCTACAAGTTGCGCTGCGAGCCTGCGCGCCTCAGACAGAGCAGGCTGCGCTCGGAATCTGTTGCATACCCCTCGGCCCCACGGCTGTCCGGAATTCGGCAGGAGCGAAAAGGGCTTACGGCGTAGCAGTACCTACGACTTACTGTCCGTACCGGAGTCCTTTCCCTAATGACGAGCAGCACCGAGGCCCCTCGCACCACCCCGCAGGTGGCGGTCAACGACATCGGCAACGAGGAAGCCTTCCTCGCCGCGATCGACGAGACGATCAAGTACTTCAACGACGGCGACATCGTCGACGGCGTCATCGTGAAGGTCGACCGGGACGAGGTCCTGCTCGACATCGGTTACAAGACCGAAGGTGTCATCCCCTCCCGCGAACTCTCCATCAAGCACGACGTCGACCCCAACGAGGTCGTCGCCGTGGGCGATGAGATCGAGGCCCTTGTTCTCCAGAAGGAGGACAAGGAAGGCCGCCTGATCCTCTCGAAGAAGCGCGCTCAGTACGAGCGTGCCTGGGGCACCATCGAGAAGATCAAGGAAGAGGACGGCATCGTCACCGGCACCGTCATCGAGGTCGTCAAGGGTGGTCTCATCCTCGACATCGGCCTCCGTGGCTTCCTGCCGGCGTCGCTCGTCGAGATGCGCCGCGTGCGCGACCTCCAGCCCTACGTGGGCAAGGAGCTCGAGGCCAAGATCATCGAGCTGGACAAGAACCGCAACAACGTGGTCCTGTCCCGCCGTGCCTGGCTGGAGCAGACGCAGAGCGAGGTCCGCCAGACCTTCCTCACCACCCTCCAGAAGGGTCAGGTGCGGTCCGGCGTCGTCTCCTCGATCGTCAACTTCGGTGCGTTCGTGGACCTCGGCGGCGTCGACGGTCTCGTGCACGTCTCCGAGCTGTCCTGGAAGCACATCGACCACCCGTCCGAGGTCGTCGAGGTCGGTCAGGAAGTCACCGTCGAGGTTCTCGACGTGGACATGGACCGCGAGCGTGTCTCCCTGTCGCTGAAGGCGACGCAGGAAGACCCGTGGCAGCAGTTCGCCCGGACCCACCAGATCGGGCAGGTCGTCCCCGGCAAGGTCACCAAGCTCGTCCCGTTCGGCGCGTTCGTCCGCGTCGACGAGGGCATCGAGGGCCTGGTGCACATCTCCGAGCTGGCCGAGCGCCACGTGGAGATCCCGGAGCAGGTCGTCCAGGTCAACGACGAGATCTTCGTCAAGGTCATCGACATCGACCTCGAGCGTCGCCGCATCTCGCTGTCGCTCAAGCAGGCCAACGAGTCCTTCGGCGCCGACCCGGCCTCGGTCGAGTTCGACCCGACGCTCTACGGCATGGCCGCGTCGTACGACGACCAGGGCAACTACATCTACCCCGAGGGCTTCGACCCCGAGACCAACGACTGGCTCGAGGGGTACGACAAGCAGCGCGAGGAGTGGGAGGGCCAGTACGCCACGGCCCAGACCCGCTTCGAGCAGCACCAGGCGCAGGTCATCAAGTCCCGCGAGGCCGACGAGCAGGCCGCGGCCGAGGCCGGTTCCGCCGCCCCCGCCGCGACCGGTGGCCCGGGCGTCTCCGGTGGCTCGTACTCCTCGGAGTCCGACGACACCTCCGGTGCCCTCGCCTCCGACGAGGCCCTCGCCGCCCTCCGCGAGAAGCTCGCGGGCGGCCAGAGCTGACAGCTCTCCGCTAGGCCCAGTCACAACACCGGGGGGGGGGGGGGGGGGGGGGGGGGGGGGGGGGGGGGGGTTTTCTGAGGGGGGGGGGGGGGGGGGGGGAGGGGGGGGGGGGGGGGGTCACAGGGGGGT
>NZ_JBVHMF010000032.1:63672-77410 GCF_055558595.1 Streptomyces sp. NPDC025721
GTACCCCGCCCCCCCCCCCCCCCCCCCCCCCCCCCCCCCCCCCCCCCCCCCCCCCCCGCGCCCCCCCCCCCCGCGGTGCTTTCCCGGTGACCGTGGGGCCCTGGGCGGCCCGGGGGGGGGCTACGGGGTCACGGGGATGTTGGTCAGGGCCTTGCCGCCGGTGCGCTTGTTGGAGGCGTAGACGGTGGTGGGGCAGTCGGCGGAGTAGTTGGTGACGTAGATCGCCGTCTGCGTGGCGCCGGTGGCGCCGGTGAGGTCGGAGGTGTTGTCGCGGAAGACGGTGCCGCAGCCCCAGCCGGGCTGCTGGGTGTGGGTCTGGTAGCCGTCGTTGAGGGTGCGGGTGCCGGTGTTGCCGGTGATGGTGTAGCCGTTGCCTTTGACGTCGACCCAGGAGTCGTCGTAGTTGGTCATGCTGAGGCCGCTGCCGTCGAAGGTGTTGCCGGAGACCAGGCCGCCGGTGGTGCCTTCCTTGAGGTCGATGTTCTCGGCGCCGATGTTGGGGCCGATGACGTTGTTGAGGATCTGCACCCGGTCGCTCTTGTCGGTCAGGGTGTTGGCGGTGCCGACGTAGACGCCCTCGCCGTATCCCGGCCGCTGGAGCCCGGTGTCGTAGATCCGCGAGTTCTTGATCACGCCGTCCGTGCTGGAGGTGCGGAAGTGCACGCCCTCCATCTGGAGCCCGTGCACGGTCACCGAGTCGATGACGACATGCGCGGCGGCGTCGGTGACGATGCCCTTCTGGCCGCCGGTGACGCTGACCCCCTTGACGGTCCAGTAGCTCGCGCCGTTCAGATAGAGGCCGTAGCCGCCGGAGGAGGTGAGCACGGCGTTCGAGGAGCCGGTGAGCGTGATCCGGTCGGGGGCCGTGCCGGACACGGTGACCTTGAAGTTGCCGGTGTACGTGCCGTCGGCGAGATGGATCGTCTGGCCGGGGGCGGCGGCGGTCAGCGCCGCCTTCAGCTCCTTGGCCGTGGTCACCTCGACGGTGCTCGCCGCGGCGGCCGTCGACGCACCGGCCGTTGCCGCACCGGCCGGCGTCGCGTACGAGAGCAGCCCGGCGAGCAGTGCCGCGACGGGCAGGGCCACCGGCAGGGTCAGAAGCGTGTGGGGTCGCATCCGCGTCCTTCCATCGTTCCAAGTATGTGAATCTTGGTCGTCCATGTGAACACATGGACGTAACGAGAGAAGGTAGGGCCCACCCGACGGACCGTCAAGACGTCCGGGTTCCGGGCGGACGCGTGGGAATGGCCGGGCGGGTACGTTCGTTGAGGGGGGAGAGAGCGAGGAGGACGATCATCGTGCTGGATCCGCAAGGGCTGTACGAATACGTGCCGGGCGGGGCCGAGGCCGTCGACGCAGCGGTCGGAGACGCAGGTCCCGTACTGCTGTACCACTTCGAGGGGTACATGGACGCCGGGGACACCGGCGAGCAGATCAGCGAGCAGTTGCTGGACCGCCTGGACAACCAGCTCGTCGCGCGCTTCGACGCCGACCGGCTGGTCGACTACCGCGCCCGCCGCCCGCTGATGACCTTCGAGCGCGACCACTGGACCTCCTACGAGGCACCGGAGATCGACCTCTATCTGGTGCGGGACACCACCGGCACCCCCTTCCTGCTGCTCACCGGCTCCGAGCCGGACGTGGAGTGGGAACGGTTCGCGACCGCCGTGCTCCAGGTCATCGAACGCCTGGGCGTACGCCTCGCCATCAACTTCCACGGCATCCCGATGGGCGTGCCGCACACCCGGCCCGTCGGCCTCACCCCGCACGGCAACCGCGTCGACCTCATGCCCGGCCACCGCGCCTGGTTCGAGGAGGCCCAGGTCCCCGGCAGCGCCGCCTCCCTCATCGAGCTGCGGCTCGCCGAGGCCGGCCGTGACGTGCTCGGCGTCGCCGCCCACGTCCCGCACTACCTGGCGCGTTCGCCCTACCCGGACGCCGCCCTCGCCGTCCTGGAGACGATCACCGCCGCGACCGGCCTCGTGCTGCCCGAGATCGCCCACGCCTTGCGCAATGAGGCGCACACCGTCCGCGTCGAGATCGACCGCCAGGTCGCTGAAGGCGACGGCGAACTCGTCTCCGTCGTCCGCGGCCTGGAGTCCCAGTACGACGCCGTCGCCGGGTCCCAGTCCCGCGAGAGTCTCATCGCCGAGGCCGTCGAGCTTCCTTCCGCCGACGATCTCGCCGCCGAGTTCGAACGCTTCCTCGCCGACCGCGAGGACGACTAGCGCCTGCGGCGCGCTCACGAAAGAGGGTTCGCGTCCCCAGGGCGCGGGCCCTCTTCCGCTTCCCCTCCGCAAGGTGCGCCGCGCTCGCGCAGGGCCTGGTCTTTAGGGGCGCGGGGAACTGCGCGGCCCGCCCCCACCGGGCTGCCAGCCCGAAAACTCACAGCATCTGCCCCGCTGGGGCCGGTTTTCGACGGCCGCGCCACCGTTGGTGGCTGAGCGCGCAGTACCCCGCGCCCCTGGGAGGCACCCGCGGAGGCCCGGAGGGCCCGTAAGCTGGCGGCATGCTGAACGTCGGGCTGACCGGTGGAATCGGGTCAGGAAAAAGCTCCGTGGCGAAACTGCTGGTGGCACACGGCGCGATCCTGGTGGACGCGGACCGCATCGCCCGCGAAGTGGTGGAACCCGGCACGGAGGGCCTGGCGGCGGTGACGGCCGAGTTCGGCCCGGACGTGCTGGCGGCGGACGGGACACTGGACCGCCCGAAACTCGGCGCGATCGTCTTCGCGGACGAGGCCCGGCGCCAGGCGCTGAACGCGATCGTGCACCCGCTGGTCGGCCGCAGGTCGCAGGAGCTGCGGGCGGCGGCGGCCCCGGACGACATCGTCGTCAACGACGTACCGCTGCTGGCGGAGAACGACCTGGCCCCGTTCTACGACTTCGTGATCGTCGTGGACGCGGCCCCGGCCACGCAGATCGAGCGCCTGGTGCGGACACGCGGGATGACCGAGGACGAGGCGCGGGCGCGGATGGCGGCGCAGGCCGGCCGCGAGGAGCGCATCGCCGTCGCGGATCTGGTGATCGACAACGACGGCCCGCTGGAGGAGCTGGAGCCCCAGGTCCGCGCGGCGTGGCAGCGGCTGCGGGAGCTGGCGGCGGCCGGGACGGCGTAGTCGCCCGGGGAATGCGGTTGCCGACGACGACGTTGGGTATGTCAGACCAGACGATCAGTCGTCACCCGTGCCCGAATTCAGGGAGGCGGCCTTGCACGAGCGGACCCCAGAGACGCACGTCATCGACTTCCGCGCCGCGGAGCAACTGCTGGAGGCGCGTGACCCGCGCGGCGCCGTACAACTCCTCGACCCGGTGATCTCGGCCCATCCGGAGAACACCGCGGCCCGCCTGCTGCGCGCCCGCGCGTTCTTCGCCGCGGCCCAACTGCGCCCGGCGGAGCTGGAGTTCCAGATAGTGCTGGAGCGCGAGCCGGACAACGCCTTCGCGCACTTCGCGCTGGCCCGTACGCTGCAACGCGCGAACCGCGCCGACGAGGCCCAGCGCCACTTCCGGCTCGCCGCCGCACTCGACCCCCGGCCGGACTATCTGGCCGCAGCCCGTTTCGACGACGCCGGCTGACGGCCGTGGAAGTCGTCGTGGTGCTGCTGATCATCTTCGCGGTGGTCGCCCTGATCGGCGTGTCCAGCAGTCTGAGGGTGGTCAAGCAGTACGAGCGCGGGGTGATCTACCGCTTCGGCCGGGTCAACCGGCTCCCCAAGGAGCCGGGCCCGCGCATGCTGGTGCCGTTCGTGGACAAGATGACCAAGGTCAACATGCAGGTCGTCACCATGCCGGTGCCGTCCCAGGACGGCATCACCCGCGACAACGTGTCGGTACGGGTCGACGCGGTGCTCTACTTCCGGGTCATCGACCCGATCCGGGCCACCGTGGACGTGCAGAACTACCAGTTCGCGATGTTGCAGGTGGCGCAGACCTCGCTGCGCTCCATCATCGGCAAGAGCGAACTCGACGATTTGCTGTCCGGCCGCGAACGCCTGCACGAGGGGCTGGAGTTGATGCTGTCCACGCCTGCCACCGGCTGGGGCGTCCACATCGACCGCGTCGAGATCAAGGACGTGGCGCTGCCGGAGTCCATGAAGCGGTCGATGGCCCGGCAGGCGGAGGCGGACCGGGAGCGGCGGGCCCGGATCATCACCGCCGACGGTGAGTTGCAGGCGTCCCAGAAGCTCTCCGAGGCGGCCAGGACCATGGACGCCAACCCGTCCGCCCTCCAACTGCGCCTCCTCCAGACGGTGGTGGAGGTCGCGGCGGAGAAGAACTCGACCCTGGTGATGCCCTTCCCCGTCGAGATGCTGCGCTTCTTCGACCGGGCCGCGAACTCCGGCGCGAATTCCGGTGCGAACACCGGCGGCGGCCAGGACACGAAGCCGGTCGAGAAGACGGCGGCGCCCGCGGCGACGGACGAACTGACGGACGCGGAACCGCGGTCCGCCGTCGAGGCCGCGGCCGACGAGCCGCCCGCGATCGACCGGAAGCCGCCGGGCCCGATCCAGATCCCGGACCCGCGCACGTCCGAGGAGTGAGCGACGAAGCCGTAGCGGCAGGGCAGGGCAGGGCAGGAACGGGACGGGAGCGGGCGGGTCACTCCGCCCGCTCCCGCGCGTCAGCCCCGCGTCAGCGCGTCCAGTCGATCTTGAACACCCACGCGTACCGCCCCTTCGCCCGCGCCGCCGCGGGCACCCGTACGGTCAGCGTGCCGCCGTCGAACTCCCGGTCCAGCGGCCGGTCGTGGCCGAGCATCGTCACCCGGTCGCCCTTGCGGACCGGCACCGGAGCGGTCGTTGACCGTGACGTCCTCCCGCCGCGCGGCGCGGGGGGCGGACGTGCGGAGCCTGCTCAGATCATCAGAACAGCGGTGCGGGCAGCACGCCCTCCAGCGCCAGCAGCGTCCGCTTGATCTCCAGGCCGCCGCCGAAACCGCCTATGCCGCCGTCGCTCTCCACCACCCGGTGGCACGGCACCACCAGCGGTATCGGATTCGCGCCCATCGCCGTCCCGACCGCGCGGGCCGCCCCGCGCTCGCCCACCCGGTCGGCCAGGTCCTGGTACCCGACGACCGTGCCGTACGGCACCCCGGCCGCCAGCTCGCGCAGCACCCGGCGGTTGAAGCCGGTGATCAGCGACCAGTCCAGAGCGAGCGAGAACTCCTTCAGCGAACCCGCGAAGTACGCCTCCATCTGCTCGGTGACCGGCGCCAGCCGGGCCGCGTCCTCGACCGGCTCGCCGCCCAGCCGCCGCCCCATCGACGCCACCGCGCGCCGTACCGCCGCCTCGTCCGCCCGGAAACCGACATTGACCAGCCCCTCGTCGGTCGCCGCCAGCAGCAGCGGCCCGATCGGGGTCTCCATGACCGTCCAGGCGGTGTCGTTCGTCACGCGTCCAGCCTAGATCGGGGGTCCGACAACGCCCCGCCGCCGCGATCCGCCCGGCAAGCACGGCCGGCACGAGGCCCGTCACCGGAAGTGACCGGCCGGTCACACGAGGGGAAGTGGCCGCCCCGGCGGCGGCCCGCCCGTCCGGGCCCGGACGATTGTCGGTGGTGGGTCGTACGGTGGTGACATGCGGCCCGTATCAGACATCGAACGCAGTGTGGCGCCCTTCAAGGTCGTCAGCCCCTACCAGCCCAGCGGCGACCAGCCCACCGCCATCGACGACCTCGAGAAGCGGATCCGCGGTGACGAGCAGGACGTCGTGCTGCTCGGCGCGACCGGTACGGGCAAGTCCGCGACCACCGCATGGATGATCGAGCGGCTCCAGCGCCCCACCCTGGTCATGGCGCCGAACAAGACGCTCGCCGCCCAGCTCGCCAACGAATTTCGCGAGCTGCTGCCGAACAACGCGGTCGAGTACTTCGTCTCGTACTACGACTACTACCAGCCCGAGGCGTACGTCCCGCAGACGGACACGTACATCGAGAAGGACTCCTCGATCAACGAGGAGGTGGAGCGGCTGCGGCACTCCACCACCAATTCGCTGCTGACCCGGCGCGATGTCGTCGTGGTCGCCTCAGTGTCCTGCATCTACGGCCTCGGCACCCCGCAGGAGTACATCGACCGCATGGTGCGGCTCAATGTCGGCGACGTCATCGACCGCGACCAGCTCCTGCGGAAATTCGTCGACATCCAGTACGCGCGCAACGACGTGGCCTTCGCCCGCGGCACCTTCCGGGTACGCGGCGACACCATCGAGATCTTCCCGGTCTACGAGGAACTGGCCGTCCGCATCGAGATGTTCGGCGACGAGATCGAGGCGCTCTACACACTGCACCCGCTCACCGGCGAGGTGATCACCGAGGACCGGCAGATCTACGTCTTCCCCGCCACCCACTACGTCGCGGGCCCCGAGCGGATGGAACGCGCCATCGCGGGCATCGAGAAGGAGCTGGAGGGCCAGCTCGCCCTGATGGAGAAGCAGGGCAAGCTGCTGGAGGCCCAGCGGCTGCGGATGCGCACCACGTACGACATCGAGATGATGCGGCAGATCGGCACCTGCTCCGGCATCGAGAACTACTCGCGGCACATCGACGGCCGCGAGCAGGGCTCCGCGCCCGACACCCTCATCGACTACTTCCCCGAGGACTTCCTGCTGGTCATCGACGAGTCGCATGTCACCGTGCCGCAGATCGGCGCGATGTACGAGGGCGACGCGTCCCGCAAGCGCACCCTGGTCGACCACGGCTTCCGGCTGCCGTCCGCGCTCGACAACCGGCCGCTGAAGTGGGAGGAGTTCCTGACCCGCGTCGGCCAGACCGTCTACCTGTCCGCGACACCCGGAAAGTACGAGCTGTCCCGCGGCGACGGCGTGGTCGAGCAGATCATCCGCCCGACCGGACTGGTCGACCCCGAGGTCATCGTCAAGCCCACCGAGGGCCAGATCGACGACCTGGTGCACGAGATCCGGCTGCGCACGGAGAAGGACGAGCGCGTCCTGGTCACCACCCTCACCAAGAAGATGTCCGAGGACCTCACCGACTACCTGCTCGAACTGGGCATCCAGGTGCGGTACCTGCACAGCGACATCGACACCCTGCGCCGCGTCGAGCTGCTGCGCGAACTGCGGGCCGGTGAGTACGACGTCCTGGTCGGCATCAACCTGCTGCGTGAGGGCCTCGACCTGCCCGAGGTGTCGCTGGTCGCGATCCTCGACGCCGACAAGGAGGGCTTCCTGCGCTCGGGCACCTCGCTGATCCAGACCATCGGCCGCGCCGCCCGTAACGTGTCGGGCCAGGTCCACATGTACGCGGACCGGATCACCCCGGCGATGGAGAAGGCCATCGAGGAGACCAACCGGCGCCGCGAGAAGCAGATCGCGTACAACAAGGAACGCGGCGTCGACCCGCAGCCGCTGCGGAAGAAGATCGCCGGAATCCTGGACTCCTTCGCCCGCGAGGACGCCGACACCGAGGAGCTGCTGGGCTCCGGGCGGCAGCGCTCGCGGGGCAAGGCGCCGGTGCCAGGACTGTCCGCCCGCTCGGGCGAGAAGCGCGGGGCGAAGACGCTGCCCGCCGAGGAGCTGGCCGACCTGATCGCTCAGCTCACTGACCAGATGCACGCGGCGGCCGGCGAGCTGCAATTCGAGGTGGCCGCCCGGCTCAGGGACGAACTGGGCGAGCTGAAGAAGGAGTTGCGCCAGATGAGAGAAGCGGGAATGGCGTGACGCGGGACCGGCGACCGGCCGGTGTTCGCCAGGAATCGCCACGCGGCGAACCGGGATACCGTTGCACGGCGTCTTGTTAGGGTGCGGGACAACCGCACACACGGGTGAGAGGGGACAGCGCGTGACGGTCAACATGACCAAGGGCCAGAAGATCAGCCTGAGCAAGTCCGACGGAGGGACGCTGACGGCGATCCGGATGGGGCTGGGCTGGCAGGCCGCGCCGCGCCGCGGACTGTTCGGGTCCCGCACCCGGGAGATCGACCTGGACGCCTCGGCCGTGCTCTTCGCGGACAAGCAGCCGGTCGACGTGGTGTTCTTCCAGCACCTGACCAGCGACGACGGCTCGGTCCGGCACACCGGTGACAATCTGGTCGGCGGCGCGGGCCAGGGCGGCGACGACGAGTCGATCATCGTCGACCTCCAGCGCGTACCGGTCCATGTCGACCAGATCGTCTTCACGGTGAACTCCTTCACCGGCCAGACCTTCGCCGAGGTGCAGAACGCGTTCTGCCGCCTGGTCGACGAGACCAACGGGCAGGAGCTGGCCCGCTACACGCTGACCGGCGGCGGCCAGTACACGGCGCAGATCATGGCCAAGGTGCAGCGCGGCGCGACCGGCTGGTCGATGACGGCCATCGGCACGGCGGCCAACGGCCGGACGTTCCAGGACCTCATTCCGGCCATTCTGCCCGCGCTCTGAGGCCGCACGGCCGCTGACGCGGCCCCCGGCCCGCGGGCCGGAACACGTACACACGCATAACGGGAACGGGGGGCGGCGGACATGACGGCCGAACTGGTCCGGGGACAGAACCATCCGCTGCCGGGCACCCGGATGGAGATCCGGGTGTCGGCGGGCACCCCGGTGGTGGCCGCGGTCACCCTCGGGGACGAGCGGGGGCGGGTCGTCGGCGACTCCTCGCAGTGGCTGGCGCACCCCGGCGCGCCGCAGCTCCCCGGCGTCGAGGTGCCCCGGCAGGCCGCCGCCGAGCACCGGCTCGCGGTGGACCTCGGCGCGATGCCGCCGCAGGTGCACCGGGTGCACGTACTGCTGGCTCTCCCGGGCGCCGCGGGCCGCCCCGGCGCGCCCGCCGCCTTCGGCGCCGCCCCCGCCCCGCATCTCGCCGTCACCACCACCGAGGGCGAGGCCGTCGCCGGATTCACCATGACCGGCCTCGGCCCCGAGACGGCCCTGCTGGCCATCGAGCTGTACCGGCGGCAGGGCGCCTGGAAGGTGCGCGCCGTCGGCCAGGGGTACGAGGGCGGTCTGCCCGCGCTGCTGCTCGACCAGGGTGTCCCGGAGCCCGCCGGGGTGGCCGCGGGCATCGACGAGGCGGTGGGGCGCGAGCTGTCCCGCTCGGTCGACCTGCCCGCCGCGCCGCGTACGGCCCCGCCGCCGCGGCCGGAAACCGCGGCCCCGGCCGCCGCTCCGGGCGACGGCCGGATCACCGCGTCCTCAGGACCGGTCGACTACCGGCACCCGCGGCGCAAGGCCGCCGCCACCGCGCCGCCCCCGCCCGCTCAGGGACCGGCCCAGGGCCGGCCGGGCTCGCCGTACGACGCCCCGCCCGCCGCGCCGCGGCCGTCCTCCGACGGACAGCCCGGCACCCCGCCCGGCACCCCGCCCGTCCCCGTCGCGGGCGACGCCTCCGGCTGGACGATGGAGGAGCGACTGCACAATCAGGTGTGGGGCATGTTCGAGGACCTGGCCCGCACCATCGCCGCCTACCGCAGCGCGGTGGACTTCGCCGAGTCCCGCTTCGAGCAGGAGCTCGACCGGCTGCTCGCCGACCCCGCGACCCGCGGCGGTCAGGCCGCGGACGCCGCCCGCGACCAGGCGCAGACCCGGCAGTTCGCGCTGGTCGACCAGGCCCGCGCCGTGCTCGACCGGGACATCGCGCAGCTCGTCGCCGAGGCCGAGGTCGTCGAGCCCGCGCTGCCCGCCGCCTTCGCGGGCTGGGAGAATCCGGTGTGGCACGCCTACCGGGTGCCCGACCAGCCGCCGCTCGCCGTACGGCTCGGCGGCCTCTACCTGCCCGAGGCGCCCGAACTGCGCATCCCGCTGCTGGCCCGGCTGCCGCTGGACCGCGGTCTGTGGATCGACAGCGAGGAGGACCGCGGGGTCGCCATGGACACCGCCGTGGCGATCGCCGCCCGGCTGCTCGCCTCGTACCCGGTGGGCGGTTTCGCGGTGCACGCCCTCGACCCCGCGGGCTCCGGCTCCGCCGCGCTCGCCCCGCTCACCGGCAGCGGCGCCGTGCTGATGCCGTCGGCCGGGGGCGCGGCCGGGGTCGGCGAGGTGCTGAACCGGCTGACCGAACGCGTCGATCTGCTCCAGATGGCACTGCGCGGCGGCGCCGCCGACTCGCTGCCGCCCGGCTTCGACACCGCCGAGCAGCTTCTGATCGTCAACGAGTTCCCGTACGGCTTCGACGACCGGGCGGTCACCCAACTGCGCTATCTCGCCGACGAGGGACCGCGCGCCGGGGTGCACCTGCTGCTGGTCGCCGACCGCGAGGACGCGTCCGCGTACGGGCCGGTGCTCGATCCGCTGTGGCGCTCGCTGCTGCGGCTCACCCCGCTGCCCAGCGACCACCTGGCCGACCCGTGGGTGGGGCACGCCTGGACGTTCGAGCCGTCGCTGGTGCCGCCGGGCAGCCAGGTGCTCACGCAGGTGCTCAGGGAGATCGCGGCGGCCCGCCCGGCCTACGGCCCCTGACCGGTCGTGCCGGGTCCTGCGCCGGTGCTTTACCGACTTTACGGCTCTGACCTGCACGCTTGTGCGATTATTTACTAACTCTTGGGCAATTCGTGTACTGTTCTTGGTGCGGAGTGAAACCTCCCCCTGAACGGACTCAAGTGGTGGGGACCTCCGGCAGCGACGACGCTGACAGTTGCCGTATCGAATTGCCGGAGGACCTGTGGATGTCTCCCTCGCCCTCTGGGCGCTCACCATCGCCGGACTGATCGCCCTGATCGCCGTTGACTTCGTCATCGGCCGCACCCCGCACGACGTCTCCGTCAAGGAGGCAGGGGCCTGGACGATCGTCTGGGTCGTACTCGCCGGGCTCTTCGGACTCGGCCTGCTCGTCTTCTCCGGCGGCCAGCCGGCAGGCGAGTTCTTCGCCGGTTACATCACCGAGAAGTCGCTGAGCGTCGACAACCTCTTCGTCTTCGTCCTGATCATGTCCAAATTCGCGGTGCCGTCCCAGTACCAGCAGCGCGTACTGCTGGTGGGCGTACTGATAGCGCTGGTGCTCCGCGCGGTGTTCATCGCGGGCGGCGCGGCGATCATCGCCAGCTTCTCGTGGGTCTTCTACATCTTCGGCGCCTTCCTCATCTGGACCGCCTGGAAGCTCATCCAGGACGCCCGTTCGGACGACGAGGACGAGGAATTCGAGGAGAACCGGCTGCTCAAGGCGGTCGAGAAGCGCGTGCCGTCCACCGACAAGTACCACGGCACCCGGCTGTTCATCACGGAGAACGGCAAGCGGCTGATGACGCCGATGCTCGTCGTGATGCTCGCCATCGGCACCACCGACGTGCTCTTCGCGCTCGACTCGATCCCCGCGATCTTCGGCCTCACCCAGGACCCGTACATCGTCTTCACCGCCAACGCCTTCGCCCTGATGGGCCTGCGCCAGCTCTATTTCCTGATCGGCGGCCTGCTCAAGAAGCTGGTCCACCTGTCGTACGGGCTGTCGGTGATCCTCGGCTTCATCGGCGTCAAGCTGGTGCTGCACGCGTTGCACGAGTCCGGTGTGCACGTGCCGGAGATCTCCATCCCCGTCTCGCTCGGCGTCATCGTCCTCGTCCTCGCGGTCACCACCGCCACCAGCCTGGTCGCCTCCAAGCGGCAGGCGGAGGCCGAGGCCGCCGCCTCCGAGGACGAGGAGCGCCCCGCGACGCCGGTCCGCTGACCGGTCCCTCCGTAACCCCCTCCGTACCGACCCCTCCGTACCGACCCCTTCGCGCAGACCGCTCCGTCACGAGGGCTACCGTGGCCCTCGTAACGGAGCGGTTGTGCGTGGCGTGTGGGAAGGCGCGGATGGTGGCGAGCGGCATGGTGGTCCTTCCCGAGCTGACCGGCGCGCGGTTCTTCGACGCCTGGCGGCTCGACGCCGTCGCGCTGACCGCCGTCGTCCTGCTCGGCGTCGCGTACGCGCTGGGCGTACGGCGCAAGCGGCGCGCGGGGGAGCGGTGGCCGCTGTGGCGCACCGCCGCGTTCTACGTCCTCGGTCTCGGCACCCTCGTCGTCGCGACGATGTCCTCGCTCGCCGTCTACGACCGGGTGCTGTTCTGGCCCGCCGCCGTGCAGAACATCCTGCTCGACCTCTTCGCCCCGCTCGGCCTGGCGCTCGGCGACCCGCTCGCGCTCGCCGCACCCGACAGCCGGCTGCGCCGCGCCTTCACCGGCCGTACGGTACGACTGCTGATGTATCCGCTGGTCAGCTCGGTGCTGGTGCTCGCCTCCGAGCTGACGATCTACTTCACGCCGTACTTCTCCACCGCCCTCGGCAACGGGCTCGTGCTCCAGCTCATGCACCTGCAACTGCTGCTCACCGGCTGCCTGTTCGTGCTGCCGATGCTCAGCCGTCAGGACCTGCTGCCGTCCTGGTGCGGTCATCCGGTCAGGGCCGCGCTGGTCTTCTTCGACGGGCTCTTCGACTCCGTGCCCGGCATCGTCGTCATGACCAGCGGCACGCTGGTGGCCGGGCACTGGTACGCCGCGCACCCGCGCTCCTGGGGGCCGAGCGTCCAGCACGACCAGATGCTCGGCGGCGGCCTGATGCTCACCCTCGCCGAACTCGTCGCGCTGCCCTTCCTGATCCTGGTCTTCTTCGAGTGGTGGCGGGCCGAGCGGGAGAAGACGGCGGAACTCGACGCGCGGCTGGACCGCGAGGCCGTCGTCGCGATGTCCGGTGCCGGTGCCGGTGCCGGTGCTGGTGCTGCCGCTGGTGCTGCCGCCGGTGCCTCTGCCGCGCCCGCCTCCACAAAGGCCCACGCGTCCGCCGCCGCTCCCGCCGCCGCGCCCGTTCCGGAGATGACCCGCCCCTGGTGGGAGACCGATCAGGGCGAGGTCGGCGAGCGCATGCGGCGCGGTCGCTGAGCGGTCCGCGGCGGCTCGGGGTCACAACTGCGTTACGGGCACCACGTCACGAGTCGGCGCGTGTCACGCTCTCCCCCTCATACCTGTCCTGGGGGGACAAATTGCGTCAACGTGCCATCACCGCTGCCTGTTTACTGGCCGTCGCGGGGCTCGCGCTCGCGGGATGCGACGGCGACGGGGGGACCGACGACATATCGGGCGCCGCCGCCTCGGTCTCGGCCACACCCACGGCCGCGCCCACCACCACGCAGGCCGCGCTCACCGGCCAACTGCCCAACCTGACCGGGATGCCGCTGCTCGCCGCGCGCACCATGGCCGACGACGCCGGGTTCACCCGGATCGCCGCGCACGACGCGACGGGGGCCGAGCGCACCCAGGTCTCGGACGGCGACTGGAAGGTGTGCTTCCAGCAGCCCGGCCAGGGGCCCGCGGCGCTGTCCGACCCGGTCGACCTCGCCGTCGTCAAGATCGCCGAGATCTGCCCGCCCGCGGACGGCACCCCGGCGCCGTCACCCACACCCACGGTCACCCGCACCACGGCGCCGTCGCCGACCGCCACGCACAAGGCGACGCCCAAGCCCCGCCCCACCACCGTCACCCACAAGCCGACCCCGAAGCCCAAGCCGAAACCCAAGCCGAAGCCGAAGCCGACCGTCGGGTACACCGAGCCCCCGGTCAACGACCACGACGGCGCCACCGCCCTTTGCAACGACGGCACGCTGTCCTACTCGCAGCACCACCGGGGCACGTGCTCGCACCACCACGGCGTGGCCGTCTGGTACAAGTAGCCCGCCCGGCCGTACGGCGACCGTACGGACATCCGGGGGAGCGCGGGGGGGGGGGGGGGGGGGGGGGAGGCCCCGCCCCCCCCCCCCCCCCCCCGGGGGGGGGGGCCAAACCCCCCCCACCCCCCCCCTTCCCCTCCCTCGGTGGGGGGGGCCCGCACCCACAGTCG
>NZ_JBVHMF010000032.1:77420-91380 GCF_055558595.1 Streptomyces sp. NPDC025721
CAATCCCCCCCCCGTGGGCGCGCGCCACGGGGCGGGGCTGGGGGGGGAAGCGGGCCCCCCCCCCCCCCCCCCCCCCCCCCCCCCCCCCCCCCCCCGGGCCGGGGTGTGCGCGCCGACCGCTACCAGCCGCGCTCGCGCCATTCCTTGAGGTGGGGGCGCTCGGCGCCGAGGGTCGTGTCGTTGCCGTGGCCGGGGTAGACCCAGGTCTCGTCCGGGAGCACGTCGAAGAGCTTGGCCGTGACGTCGTCGAGGAGCGAGGTGAAGGCGGCCGGGTCGTCGTGCGTGTTGCCGACGCCGCCCGGGAAGAGGCAGTCGCCGGTGAAGACGTGCGGGGCGCCGTGCGGGTCGTCGTAGACGAAGGCGATGCTGCCCGGGGTGTGGCCGACCAGGTGCCGCGCGGTGAGGCTGACGCGGCCGAAGGTCACGGTGTCGCCGTCGTCCAGCGCCACATCGGTGGGGACCGGGATGCCCACCGTGTCCTCGCGGCCCGCGTAGGTACGGGCGCCGGTCGCGTCGATCACCGCGCGCAGTGCCTGCCAGTGGTCGCCGTGCTGGTGGGTGGTCGCGACGGCGCCGAGCCCGGCGTCGCCGACGACCTCCAGCAGCGTCTGCGCGTCGTTGGCCGCGTCGATCAGAAGCTGCTCGTCGGTGGCCCGGCAGCGCAACACGTACGCGTTGTTGTTCATCGGCCCGACCGCGACCTTGGTGATGATCAGGTCTTCCAGTTCATGCACGTCGGGGGTCCCGCCCACCGTCACTTCTCCGCTGTACGCCATGCCGCCAGCCTAGAGGTTCGGGGTGCCTAGAGCGGAGGCAGTACGGGCAGCGGGCCGTCGGGGGTCACGGTCAGGCCCTCGTACGGGCCGCGGCCGGAGACCCAGGCCAGCAGGGGGCGGGTGGCGGCGCTGACGGTGAGGTCGGGTTCCGCGGCGGCGCCGATCGTCCAGGACGCGCCGGACTCGGTGTCCTCCAGGCGGACCGCGGCGATGCCCTCGTGCCCGGTGAGGCCGTCGGCGAGGGAGGCCAGCTCACGGGCGGCGAAGTCGGCGGGCAGGTCGGCGGTGGTGGGGCCGATGCCGAGGTCGACCAGGTGCAGCCACACCTCGCCCAGCCGCCGCCAGGGGACCTCGGCGGCGGCGATCACCCGGCCGGAGCGCAGCGTGACCTGCGTCGCCCAGCCCGACGGCGGCACCTGCGCGGCGGCCCGCTCGAACCGCTCCGCCGAGGCCCGCAGATCGGCGAGGTGGTCGTCGAGGGGGCGGCCCGCGCCCTCCTCGATGGCCCGGTCGCGGGACGTCGCGTCCGCGTACATCGGGGTCTCCACGCCGGTCCCCGCCCAGATCAGCAGATTGGCCAGGGCGTCGGCATTGCGGGCGACATGGGTCAGCAGATGCCCGCGGGTCCAGCCGGGCAGCAGCGAGGGTTCGGCGACGCCGTCGGCGGGGAGCGCGGACACCGCGGCGACGAATCGGTCGGTGGCTTCCCGGACGGCAACCGCATCGAGTACGGGATCCGGTCGTTGGACGGTCACGTACCGACGCTAGCGCGTCACCCCGCGCTCGCGCAGGACACACGATCGGGTGAAGTGGTCAGAGCGCGCCCGTAAATCGAATGCACGTGCTATATGGTCGGTGTGTCGCAACTTCTGAGAACGCGGCGAACCGGAAGAAAACCCGAGCGCACCCCGTTTAGGCTGACTGGGGGTGCCGACTCTCCCCCCGTCTCTATGAAAGGTGCGCACTGGCGTGGCCGATCGACTCACCGTCCGTGGCGCTCGCGAGCACAATCTGAAGAACGTGTCGCTCGACCTGCCGCGGGACTCCCTCATCGTGTTCACAGGGCTGTCCGGATCGGGCAAGTCCTCCCTCGCCTTCGACACGATCTTCGCCGAGGGGCAGCGCCGGTACGTCGAGTCGCTCTCCTCCTACGCCCGCCAGTTCCTCGGCCAGATGGACAAGCCCGATGTGGACTTCATCGAGGGCCTGTCCCCGGCGGTCTCCATCGACCAGAAGTCCACCTCGCGCAACCCGCGCTCGACGGTGGGCACCATCACCGAGGTCTACGACTACCTCCGGCTGCTCTTCGCCAGGATCGGCAAGCCGCACTGCCCCGAGTGCGGCCGCCCGATCTCCCGGCAGTCGCCGCAGGCCATCGTCGACCGGGTGCTGGAGCTGGAGGAGGGCAGCCGTTTCCAGGTGCTCTCCCCGCTGGTCCGTGAGCGCAAGGGCGAATTCGTCGACCTCTTCGGCGACCTCCAGACCAAGGGCTACAGCCGTGCCCGGGTCGACGGGGCCACGATCCAGCTCACCGACCCGCCCAAGCTGAAGAAGCAGGAGAAGCACACCATCGAGGTGGTCATCGACCGCCTCACGGTGAAGGACAGCGCCAAGCGCCGCCTCACGGACTCCGTCGAGACCGCGCTCGGCCTGTCCGGCGGCATGGTCATCCTGGACTTCGTCGACCTGCCCGAGGACGACCCGCAGCGCGAGCGGATGTTCTCCGAGCACCTGTACTGCCCGTACGACGACCTGTCCTTCGAGGAGCTGGAGCCGCGCTCCTTCTCCTTCAACTCGCCCTTCGGCGCCTGTCCCGACTGCACCGGCATCGGCTCCCGCATGGAGGTCGACCCGGAGCTGATCGTCCCCGACGAGGAGAAGTCCCTGGCCGAGGGCGCCATCGCGCCCTGGACCGGCGGCATGTCCAAGGGCTACTTCGAGCGGCTGGTCGAAGGTCTCGCGGGGGAGCTGGGCTTCAGGACCGACATCCCCTGGGCCGGGCTGCCCGCCCGCGCGAAGAAGGCGCTGCTCTACGGCCACAAGGCCGAGGTCAGGGTCGCGTACAAGAACAGGTACGGCCGCGAGCGCGCGTACAACGCGCATTTCGAGGGCGCCATCCCGTTCGTGAAGCGGCGGCACCAGGACTCCGAGAGCGACTCCAGCCGGGAGCGCTTCGAGGGGTACATGCGCGAGGTGCCCTGCCCCACCTGCCACGGCAGCAGGCTCAAGCCGATCGTGCTGGCCGTCACCGTCCAGGACCGCTCCATCGCGGACGTCTCCGCCATGTCGATCAGCGACTGCGCCGAGTTCCTCGGCGGGATGAAGCTGGACGCCCGCGACAAGAAGATCGCCGAGCGGGTGCTCAAGGAGGTCAACGAACGGCTGAAGTTCCTGGTCGACGTCGGCCTGGACTACCTCTCGCTCAACCGTGCCGCGGGCACCCTGTCCGGCGGCGAGGCCCAGCGCATCCGGCTCGCCACCCAGATCGGCTCGGGCCTGGTCGGCGTGCTGTACGTGCTGGACGAGCCGTCGATCGGCCTGCACCAGCGCGACAACCACCGGCTGATCGAGACCCTGGTGCGGCTGCGCGACCTGGGCAACACGCTGATC
Organism: Streptomyces sp. NPDC025721; assembly: GCF_055558595.1. Classification (NCBI taxonomy): domain Bacteria; kingdom Bacillati; phylum Actinomycetota; class Actinomycetes; order Kitasatosporales; family Streptomycetaceae; genus Streptomyces; species Streptomyces sp. NPDC025721. The sequence goes on from NZ_JBVHMF010000032.1 coordinate 80,807, forward strand.
GTCGTCGAGCACGACGAGGACACCATCAAGACCGCCGACTGGGTGGTCGACATCGGCCCCGGCGCCGGTGAGCACGGCGGCAAGGTGGTGCACTCCGGCTCGCTGAAGGAACTGCTGGTCAACGAGGAGTCGCTGACCGGGCAGTATCTCTCGGGCAAGCGCGTCATCGTCACCCCCGACGTACGCCGCCCGATCGACCGCAAGCGGCGGCTGACCGTGCACGGCGCCCGCGAGCACAATCTCCAGGACATCGACGTGTCCTTCCCGCTCGGAGTGCTCACCGCCGTCACCGGCGTCTCCGGCTCCGGCAAGTCGACGCTGGTCAACGACATCCTCTACACCCACCTGGCCCGCGAGCTGAACGGGGCGCGCAGCGTCCCCGGCCGGCACACCCGGGTGGACGGCGACGACCTGGTGGACAAGGTCGTGCACGTCGACCAGTCGCCGATCGGCCGCACCCCGCGCTCCAACCCGGCCACGTACACCGGTGTCTTCGACCATGTGCGGCGGCTCTTCGCGGAGACGATGGAGGCGAAGGTCCGCGGCTATCTGCCCGGCCGCTTCTCCTTCAACGTCAAGGGCGGCCGCTGCGAGAACTGCTCGGGCGACGGCACGATCAAGATCGAGATGAACTTCCTGCCGGACGTCTACGTCCCGTGCGAGGTCTGCCACGGCGCCCGCTACAACCGCGAGACGCTGGAAGTGCACTACAAGGGCAAGTCCATCGCCGAGGTGCTGGAGATGCCGATCGAGGAGGCGCTGGACTTCTTCGAGGCGGTGCCCGCCATCGCCCGGCACCTGCGCACGCTCTACGAGGTCGGCCTGGGATACGTACGCCTGGGGCAGTCCGCGCCGACGCTGTCCGGCGGCGAGGCGCAGCGCGTGAAGCTCGCCTCCGAGCTCCAGAAGCGCTCCACCGGCCGTACGGTCTACGTCCTGGACGAGCCGACCACCGGTCTGCACTTCGAGGACATCAGCAAGCTGATCAAGGTGCTCCAGGGCCTGGTCGACAAGGGCAACACCGTGATCGTCATCGAGCACAATCTCGATGTCATCAAGACCGCCGACTGGGTGGTCGACATGGGCCCCGAGGGCGGCAACGGCGGCGGACTGGTCGTCGCCGAGGGCACCCCCGAGCAGATCGCGGCCGTCCCGGCCAGCCACACGGGCAAGTTCCTGCGGGACGTCCTGGGCGCGGAGCGGATCAGCGACGCGTCGGTGCCCGCGCCCAAGAAGCGGGTGCCCGCCCCCAAGAAGGCCACGGGGACGGCCGCCGCGGCCAAGAAGGGCACGACGGCCGCCGCGAAGAAGACCCCGGCGCCGCGCAAGCGGACGGCGGGCAAGGCGTAGCACCGCGGAAGGTCAAGGACGGGCCGGCGCGGGCGCGGCGGCACGCCGTCGAGGCGCGGTCGTCAGGCAGCGGTCGTCAGGCGCGGCCGTCAGGCACTGGCCGTCCGGGAGTGGCACAGAGGAAGCGGACAGGTGGGGGACGTAGGGTTACGGGTCGCGAGACCTCCCCACCTCCCCGACCTGGAGCGCACATGACCACCGAACTGCCCGCCTGCCGCCGTACCGTCCTGCGAGGCGCGGCCCTGGCCGGAGCCGCCGGGCTCGGCCTCACCGCGTGCGGCGGCTCCGGCGGCGGTTCGTCCGACGGGCCCGCCAAAGCCGTGGAGTTGGGCGCCGCCACCGAGGTACCGGTCGGCGGCGCCAAGCTCTACCGGAACGACAAGGTGGTCGTGGCGCAGCCGAAGGAGGGCACCTTCAAGGCGTTCAGCGCGGTCTGCACGCACGCGGGCTGCGTCGTCACCTCGGTGGACGGCACGACGATCACCTGCGCCTGCCACGGCAGCCAGTTCGACGCGGACACCGGCGCCGTGCTCCAGGGCCCGGCGACCAAGCCGCTGCCCGCCGTGCAGGTCACCGCCTCCGGCGGCAAGCTCACCGCCGGTCCGGCGAGCTGACCACCGGCAGTCCGGCACCCGCGAACCGGCGGTCCCGCCCGCCGGTATCCGCACCGGTCGGCACTGCCCGGCCTGGCCAGGGAATGTCGCATCCCGCCAGTAGGGTGGGAGACATGGCGGACCCCAGCAGCTACCGACCGAAGCCGGGCCAGATCCCCGACTCCCCGGGGGTCTACAAGTTCCGGGACGAGCACGGTCGGGTGATCTACGTCGGCAAGGCGAAGAGCCTGCGCCAGCGGCTTTCCTCGTACTTCCAGGACATCACCAACCTCCACCAGCGGACCGCCACGATGGTGACCACCGCGGCGGCCGTCGAGTGGACGGTGGTCTCCACCGAGGTGGAGGCGCTCCAGCTCGAATACTCCTGGATCAAGGAGTTCGACCCGCGGTTCAACGTCAAGTACCGCGACGACAAGAGCTATCCGTCCCTCGCGGTGACGATGAACGAGGAGTTCCCGCGCGTGCAGGTCATGCGCGGCCCCAAGCGCAAGGGCGTGCGCTACTTCGGTCCGTACGCGCACGCCTGGGCGATCCGCGAGACCGTCGACCTGCTGCTGCGGGTCTTCCCGGTCCGCACCTGCTCCGCCGGGGTCTTCAAGCGCTCCGCGCAGATCGGCCGCCCCTGTCTGCTCGGCTACATCGGCAAGTGCTCCGCGCCCTGCGTCGGCCGGATCAGCGCCGACGACCACCGCGAACTGGCCGAGGAATTCTGCGACTTCATGGCCGGACACACCGGCACCTACCTGCGCCGCCTGGAACAGCGCATGAAGGACGCGGCGAGCGAGATGGAGTACGAGCAGGCCGCCCGGCTGCGGGACGACCTGGAGGCGCTGCGCCGCGCCATGGAGAAGAACGCGGTGGTGCTCGCCGACGCCACCGACGCCGACCTGATCGCCGTCGCCGAGGACGAGCTGGAAGCCGCCGTGCAGATCTTCCACGTACGCGGCGGCCGGGTCCGCGGCCAGCGCGGCTGGGTCACCGACAAGGTCGAGGCGGTCGACACCGCGGGCCTGGTCGAGCACGCCCTCCAGCAGCTCTACGGCGACGAGCGCGGCGACGCCGAGCGCTCCGGCGGCAGCGGCGGTGTGCCCAAGGAGGTGCTGGTCCCGGCGCTGCCCGCACCGTCGGAGCCGGTCGCGCAGTGGCTCAGCGACCGCCGCGGCTCGCACGTCAGCCTGCGCGTACCGCAGCGCGGCGACAAGAAGGACCTGATGGCCACCGTGCAGCGCAACGCGCAGCAGGCCCTCGCGCTGCACAAGACCAAGCGCGCCTCCGACCTCACCACCCGCTCCCGCGCGCTGGAGGAGATCGCCGCCGCGCTCGACCTCGACACCGCGCCGCTGCGGATCGAGTGCTACGACATCAGCCACCTCCAGGGCGACGACGTGGTCGCGTCCATGGTGGTCTTCGAGGACGGCCTGGCCCGCAAGAGCGAGTACCGCCGCTTCCAGATCAAGTCCTTCGCCGGGCAGGACGACGTCCGGTCGATGCACGAGGTGATCTCCCGCCGCTTCCGCCGCTATCTGCTGGAGAAGCAGAAGACCGGCGAGTGGGAGGGCGAGTCCGGCGAGGTCCCCGCGAACCACGGCGATGTTCCCCTGGACCACGAGGAACAGGCGTCCGGCCCCATCGACCCCGACACCGGACGGCCGCGCAAATTCGCGTACCCGCCGCAGCTCGTCGTGGTCGACGGCGGACAGCCGCAGGTGGCCGCCGCCCGGCGCGCGCTGGAGGAGCTGGGCATAGACGACGTCGCCGTGTGCGGCCTCGCCAAGCGCCTGGAAGAGGTCTGGCTGCCCGGCGACGACGACCCGGTGATCCTGCCGCGCTCCAGCGAGGGCCTGTACCTGCTCCAGCGGGTCCGCGACGAGGCGCACCGGTTCGCGATCTCGTACCAGCGCAGCAAGCGCTCCAAGTCGATGAAGGCCGGCGCGCTGGACTCCGTGCCGGGGCTCGGCGAGACCCGCAGGCAGGCGCTGCTGAAGCACTTCGGCTCGCTGAAACGGCTCCGGGCGGCGACGATCGAGGAGATCTGCGAGGTCCCGGGGATCGGCCGCCGTACGGCGGAGACGGTCGCGGCGACCCTGGCAGCCGCGGCTCCGGCCGCACCCGCGGTGAACACCGCGACAGGAGAGATCATCGAAGAGGCCGACGGGACCCCGCCCGGGGCGGACCCGTCCCACCATCGGGGGATCAGCACATGAGCGACCAGGACGAACAGGACGGAACGCACGTGACAACCGGCGGAGCGGGGGAGGCCGTGGAGGCCATCCCCGAACTGGTGATCATCTCCGGCATGTCCGGAGCGGGCCGCAGCACCGCGGCCAAGTGTCTTGAGGACCTCGGCTGGTTCGTGGTGGACAATCTGCCGCCCGCGCTGATCCCCACCATGGTGGATCTCGGCGCGCGCTCGCAGGGCAACGTCGCCCGGATCGCCGTGGTCGTGGACGTCCGCGGACGCCGATTCTTCGACAATCTGCGCGAGTCCCTCGCCGACCTGGCGACCCGCAGCGTCAAGCGCCGGATCATCTATCTGGAAGCCTCAGACGAGGCCCTGGTCCGCCGCTTCGAGTCGGTCCGCCGGCCGCACCCGCTCCAGGGCTCGGGCCGGATCGTGGACGGCATCGCGGCCGAGCGCGACCTGCTGCGCGAGCTGCGCGGCGACGCCGACCTGGTGATCGACACCTCCAGTCTCAACGTGCACGAGCTGCGCGCCAAGCTGGACGCCCAGTTCGCGGGCGAGGAGGAGCCGGAACTCCGGGCCACGGTCATGTCGTTCGGATTCAAGTACGGCCTGCCCGTCGACGCCGACCTGGTGGTGGACTGCCGCTTCCTGCCCAACCCGCACTGGGTGCCGGAGCTGCGGCCCTTCACCGGGCTCAACGACGAGGTGGCGCAGTATGTGTTCAACCAGCCGGGCGCGAAGGAATTCCTCGACCGCTACGCCGAGTTGCTGCACATCATCGCCGCCGGATACCGGCGCGAGGGCAAGCGGTACGTGACGATCGCGGTCGGCTGCACGGGCGGCAAGCACCGCAGCGTGGCGATGTCGGAACGGCTGGCCGCACGGCTGGCCGCGGATGGGGTGGAGACCGTGACAGTGCACAGGGACATGGGGCGCGAGTGATCATGACGGGTCGGCGGCGGCGCCGGGGTACGGGCCGCCGCGCCGGGGTGCCGCCCAAGGTGGTCGCCCTCGGCGGGGGGCACGGCCTGGCCGCCTCCCTCGCCGCACTGCGCCGGATCACCGGCGATCTGACCGCGGTGGTCACCGTCGCGGACGACGGCGGCTCCAGCGGCAGACTCCGCCAGGAGATGGGCGTACTGCCGCCGGGAGACCTCCGCAAGGCGCTCGCCGCGCTCTGCGGGGACGACGAATGGGGGCGCACATGGGCCCGAGTGGTCCAGCACCGCTTCACCAGCGAGGGTGATCTGCACGGGCACGCGGTGGGCAATCTGCTGATCGTCGCGCTGTGGGAACAGCTCAACGACGAGGTCGCCGCGCTGGAGTGGGTCGGGCGGCTGCTGGGCGCCCACGGCAGGGTGCTGCCGATGTCCGCGGTCCCGCTCGACCTGCACGCCATCGTCCGCGGCCACGACCCCGACAGGCCCGACGAGATCAGCACCGTCCGCGGCCAGGCCACGGTCGCCCTCACCCCCGGTGAGGTGCAGGAAGTGCAGGTCGTCCCGGCCGATCCGCCCGCCGTTCCCGAGGCCGTGCAGGCGGTCCTCGACGCGGACTGGGTGGTGCTCGGCCCCGGCTCCTGGTTCTCCTCGGTGATCCCGCATCTGCTCGTCCCCGAGCTGGTCGACGCCCTCATGACGACCAGGGCGCGCCGGGTCCTCACGCTGAACCTCGCGCCGCAACCAGGTGAGACCGACGGATTTTCTCCGCAGCGTCACTTGGAGGTTTTGGCCCGACACGCCCCTAAACTCACCATCGACGTGGTTCTCGCCGACGAGGCCGCCGTACCCGACCGTGACAGCCTCTCCGAGGCCGCACAGCGGTTGGGCGGCACGGTCGAGCTGGCACCGGTCGCCGCCCCCGACGGGCCGCGGCACGACCCGGAGCTGTTGGCCGCCGCGTATGACAGGATTTTTCGTATGCGTGGAAGGATCGGCCCATGGCGATGACGGCAGCGGTGAAGGATGAGATCTCCCGGCTTCCCGTCACCCGGACCTGCTGCCGGAAGGCGGAGGTCTCGTCGATCCTGCGGTTCGCCGGCGGCCTCCACCTGGTGAGCGGCCGGATCGTGATCGAGGCGGAGCTGGACACCGGGATCGCGGCCAGGCGGCTGCGCAAGGACATCCTGGAGATCTTCGGGCACTCCTCCGACCTGGTGGTGATGGCGCCCGGCGGGCTGCGCAGGGGCAGCAGGTACGTGGTGCGCGTGGTGGCGGGCGGCGACCAGCTCGCCCGGCAGACCGGCCTGGTGGACGGCCGCGGCCGGCCGATCCGCGGCCTGCCCCCGCAGGTCGTCTCCGGCGCGACCTGCGACGCGGAGGCCGCCTGGCGCGGTGCGTTCCTCGCGCACGGCTCGCTCACCGAGCCCGGCCGCTCCTCGTCGCTGGAGGTGACCTGCCCGGGACCCGAGGCCGCCCTGGCCCTGGTCGGCGCCGCCCGCCGGCTCCAGATCCCCGCCAAGGCCCGCGAGGTCCGCAATGTGGACCGCGTGGTGGTACGGGACGGCGACGCGATCGGCGCGCTGCTGACCCGGCTCGGCGCCCACGACTCGGTGCTCGCCTGGGAAGAGCGCCGCATGCGCCGCGAGGTCCGGGCCACCGCCAACCGGCTCGCCAACTTCGACGACGCCAACCTGCGCAGGTCGGCCCGCGCCGCCGTCGCCGCCGGAGCCCGTGTGCAGCGCGCGCTGGAGATCCTCGGCGACGACGTACCGGAACACCTCGCCGCGGCCGGGCGCCTGCGCATGGACCACAAGCAGGCATCCCTGGAGGAGCTGGGCTCCCTCGCCGAGCCGCCGCTGACCAAGGACGCGGTCGCCGGCCGGATCCGCCGCCTGCTGGCCATGGCCGACAAGCGCGCCTCGGACCTCGGCCTGCCCGGCACCGACGCCAACCTCACCGACGAGATGGTCGGCTAGGACGTATCCGCCGGACAGGCCCCGGCCGGCACGCGCGCGGCGGGCGGACGGGGCGGAGGCGGAGGGGCCTCGGCCCGATGTCACCTCCGCGCCCCTGGCCGGGTAGGCTCGTCCCTGGTCGGGGACATCCCATATTTCGCAGCCGGAGAGGGCTCCGGCGAATGAGCGAGGAGATCGGTTCGTGACGATCCGGGTAGGCATCAACGGCTTTGGCCGCATCGGTCGTAACTTCTTCCGCGCCGCCTTGGAGCAGGGTGCGGACATCGAGATCGTGGCTGTCAACGACCTGGGTGACACCGCGACGACGGCGCACCTGCTGAAGTACGACACCATCCTCGGCCGCCTCAAGGCCGAGGTCACCCACACCGCGGACTCCATCACCGTCGACGGCAAGACCATCAAGGTGCTCGCCGAGCGCGACCCCGCCGCCATCGCGTGGGGCGAGCTGGGCGTCGACGTCGTCATCGAGTCGACCGGCATCTTCACCAAGGCCGCCGACGCGGGCAAGCACATCGCGGGCGGTGCCAAGAAGGTCATCATCTCGGCGCCCGCCACCGGCGAGGACATCACGATCGTGATGGGCGTCAACCAGGACAAGTACGACGCCGCGAACCACCACATCATCTCCAACGCCTCGTGCACCACGAACTGTGTGGCGCCGATGGCGAAGGTGCTGCTGGAGAACTTCGGCATCGTCAAGGGCCTGATGACGACGGTCCACGCGTACACCAACGACCAGCGCATCCTGGACTTCCCGCACAAGGACCTGCGCCGCGCCCGCGCCGCCGCGGAGAACATCATCCCGACCACCACGGGTGCCGCGAAGGCCACCGCGCTGGTCATCCCCGAGCTGGCGGGCAAGCTGGACGGCATCGCGATGCGCGTCCCGGTCCCCACCGGCTCGGTCACCGACCTGGTCGTCGACCTCGAGCGCGAGGTCACCAAGGACGAGGTCAACGCCGCCTTCCAGAAGGCGTCCGAGGGTCAGCTCAAGGGCCTGCTGGAGTACACCGAGGACCCGATCGTCTCCTCGGACATCGTCAACTGGCCGGCCTCCTGCACCTTCGACTCCTCCCTGACCATGGTCCAGGGCAAGACGGTCAAGGTCATCGGCTGGTACGACAACGAGTGGGGCTACTCCAACCGCCTCGTGGACCTCACGGTCTTCGTCGGCGGCCAGCTCTGACGCCGTAGCGGCCGACGCACAGCGATGTGAGCGACAGGGTCCGGACGGGTGCGACGAAGCGCCGGTCCGGGCCCTGTCCCTTGCCCACTCCGCAGTCCCGTACCCGTCAGTACCCGCAGCCGTACCCGTAGGAGACCGTACAGATGAAGACGATCGACGACCTGATCAGCGAGGGGCGGATCGCCGGCAAGCGGGTGTTCGTCCGCGCCGACCTCAACGTCCCGCTCGACGGGGAGCGCATCACCGACGACGGCCGGATCCGCGCCGCCGTCCCCACCATCACCAAGCTCGCCGAGGCGGGCGCCAAGGTGATCGTGGCCTCGCACCTCGGCCGCCCCAAGGGCGAGCCCGACCCGAAGTTCTCGCTCGCGCCGGTCGCCGCGCGCCTGGGCGAGCTGCTCGGCGAAGGCCGTCACGAGGTGGTGTTCGCCGCCGACACCGTCGGCGAGAGCGCCGCGGCCACCGTGGCGGGCCTGGCCGACGGCCAGGTCGCGCTCCTGGAGAACCTGCGCTTCAACGCGGGCGAGACCAGCAAGGACGACGCCGAGCGCGGCGCCTTCGCCGACCGGCTCGCGGAGCTGGCCGACACCTACGTCGGCGACGGCTTCGGAGCGGTGCACCGCAAGCACGCCTCGGTGTACGACCTCCCGGCCCGCCTCCCGCACGCCGCGGGCGGACTGATCGCCACCGAGGTCGGCGTCCTGAAGAAGCTCACCGAGGACGTCTCCCGCCCCTACGCGGTGGTGCTCGGCGGCTCCAAGGTCTCCGACAAGCTCGGCGTCATCGACCACCTGCTGGACAAGGCCGACCGCATCCTGGTCGGCGGCGGCATGGTCTTCACCTTCCTCAAGGCCCAGGGTCACGAGGTCGGCAAGAGCCTGCTTCAGGAGGACCAGATCCCCGTGGTCAAGGAGTACCTGGAGCGCGCCAAGGCCAAGGGCGTGGAATTCGTCCTGCCGGTCGACGTCGTCGGCGCCACCGAGTTCCCCGACCTGAAGACCAAGGCGCCGTCCTCGCCGGTCAACGCGCCGGTGGACGCGATCCCCGCCGACGTGATCGGCCTGGACATCGGCCCCGAGTCCCGCAAGCTCTTCGCCGCCAAGCTCGCCGACGCCGCCACCATCTTCTGGAACGGCCCGATGGGCGTCTTCGAGCACCCGGACTACGCCGACGGCACCCGCGCGGTCGCCCAGGCGCTGATCGACTCCGACGCGTTCACCGTGGTCGGCGGCGGCGACTCGGCCGCGGCCGTCCGCATCCTCGGCTTCGACGAGAACGCTTTCGGCCATATTTCCACCGGCGGCGGCGCGAGCCTGGAATACCTCGAGGGCAAGACGCTCCCCGGCCTTGCCGCACTGGAGAAGTGAGCAGATGACCGAGCAGAGCACCCGCACCCCGCTGATGGCGGGCAACTGGAAGATGAACCTCAACCACCTCGAGGCCATCGCGCACGTCCAGAAGCTCGCCTTCGCGCTCACCGACAAGGACTACGACGCGGTCGAGGTCGCCGTCCTGGTGCCGTACACCGACCTGCGCTCCGTACAGACGCTGGTCGACGGCGACAAGCTGAAGATCAAGTACGGCGCCCAGGACCTGTCCGCGCACGACTCCGGCGCGTACACCGGCGAGATCTCCGGATCGATGCTGGCCAAGCTGAAGTGCGCGTACGTGGCGATCGGGCACTCCGAGCGCCGCCAGTACCACGGCGAGGACGAGGCCGTCGTCAACGCCAAGGTGAAGGCCGCCTACAGGAACGGCCTCACGCCGATCCTGTGCGTCGGCGAGGGCCTGGACGTCCGCAAGGCCGGCCAGCAGGTCCCGCACACCCTCGCGCAGCTCGACGGCGCCCTGAAGGACATCCCCGCCGAGCAGGCCGCCACGATCGTGGTCGCGTACGAGCCGGTCTGGGCGATCGGCACCGGCGAGGTGGCCACCCCCGAGGACGCGCAGGAGGTCTGCGGGGCGATCCGCGGGCGGCTGGCCGAGTTGTACGACCAGGAGCTGGCGGACGCCGTGCGCATCCAGTACGGCGGCTCCGTGAAGTCCGGCAACGTCGCCGCGATCATGGCGCAGCCGGACGTGGACGGCGCCCTGGTGGGCGGCGCGGCACTGGACGCCGAGGAGTTCGTCAAGATCGTCCGGTTCCGCGACCAGTGACGGAACCGGGGCCCGCGGCCACGGACAGTGAGCCGGGGCACCGGGCAGTGGGCTGACACGCCCCTCAGGAAGTACCCTGTCGGGGGGGGGGGGGGGGGGGGGGGGGGGGGGGTGCCGGCCCCGGCTTGCCTCCTGGGGTGGGGCGGGCGCGACCCCGTGTATCTA
>NZ_JBVHMF010000032.1:91390-97393 GCF_055558595.1 Streptomyces sp. NPDC025721
TTCCCCACAAGACAAGGAAAAGAACCCTAACCCCCCGCCCCCCCCCCCCCCCCCCCCCCCCCCCCCCCCCCCCCCCCCCCCCCCCCCCCCCCCCCCCCCCCCCCCCCCCCGCGCCGTTGTCATGTAGTCGAGAGAGTTGGTCCAGCCGTGGTCATCGGGTTCTCCATCGCCCTCATCATTTTCAGCCTGCTGCTTCTGCTGCTCGTGCTGATGCACAAGGGGAAGGGCGGCGGCCTCTCGGACATGTTCGGCGGCGGCATGCAGTCCTCCGTCGGCGGCTCCTCGGTGGCCGAGCGCAACCTCGACCGGATCACCGTCGTGGTCGGTCTGCTGTGGTTCGCCTGCATTGTCACCCTTGGCCTGGTGATGAAGTTCCAGAAGTAGGGCCGACGTTCGACTCCCGCGCATCCAGGGAGAACTGACGCCTCGTCGCCACCCCGGCTTACTATGGGGAGACGTCCTCGGGGGACAGGTCGAGCGCCTGCCACTGGACGGCACGTAAGGTCTCCGTAAACTGGCGACCTCGCAGCACCATCACGCAGGGAGTTACGACCGTGGCAAGTGGCAACGCGATCCGTGGAAGTCGGGTCGGAGCGGGGCCGATGGGAGAGGCCGAGCGCGGCGAGTCCGCGCCGCGCCTCCGCATCTCCTTCTGGTGCTCGAACGGGCACGAGACCCAGCCGAGTTTCGCCAGCGACGCGCAGATCCCGGAGACCTGGGACTGCCCACGCTGCGGCTTCCCGGCGGGGCAGGACGAGGAGAATCCGCCGGCGCCGCCGCGTACCGAGCCGTACAAGACCCACCTCGCCTACGTGCGGGAGCGGCGCAGCGCCGCCGACGGCGAGGCGATCCTCGCCGAGGCGCTGGCGAAGCTCCGCGGCGAGATCTAGCGAGATCAGGGAAGTCCCGGACCTCGGTTGCCGGGGGGGGTCAGACCTCTGAGCCCGCCCGGCGACCGAGGGCTTTCTGTTTTCACGGCACGCTCCGCGGCGGGCGTCTCAGCGGCGGCGCGGCCGGGCCGCGTGCGCGTCCGCGATATGGCCCGTCAACGCGATGGAGGCCGTAGCCCGTTCGTAGGTGAGTTGCGCGACGCGGGCGTACAGGCAGTCCACGATGAGCAGTACGGAGTGGCGGGTGCCGAAGTTGCCGCGCCTGAAGCTGGTTTCGCCCGAGGTGGACGTGAGGCGTACGTCGGCGGCCTGGGCGATCGGCGAGCGCGGGTCGCCGGTGACGGCCACGGTGACGGCGCCGCGCTCCGCGGCCAGCCGCAGCGGCTCCAGCACCTCCCGGGTGGTGCCCGAGTGCGAGATGGCCACCACCGCGTCGGAGGGCGTCAGCAGGGCCGCGGAGGTCTCCGCCGCGTGCACCTCGGTCCAGGCGTGCGCGGCGCAGCCGATGCCGTACAGCCGCGCCTCGGTCTCCCTGGCCACGATCCCCGAGCCGCCGACGCCGTAGACGTCGATCCTGCGGGCCTTCGCGAGCGTCTGCGCGGCCCGTTCCAGTGCCTCGCGGTCCAGCCGGTCGGCGGTCTGCCGCAGTGCCCGCAGATCGGCCTCCGCGACCACCCCGATCACCTGCTCCAGGTCGTCCTCGGGCCCGATCTGCGGCCCGAGCGCCGCCGTACGGGGCTCCGCCTCGCTGCGGCCCTGCTCCTGCGCCAGCTCGATCAGGAGCTGCTGGTACGAGTCCAGGCCGAGCGCCCGGCAGAAGCGGGTGACGGTGGCCTGCGAGGTGCCCGTACGCCGCCCCAGCTCGGCCGCGGAGCCGTGCGTCGCCGCGACCGGGTCGGCCAGCACCAGCTCGCCCACCTTGCGCAGGGAACCGGACATCCGGGGCAGTTCGGAGCGGATCAACGCGGTGATCATGGTGACTCGTCTCGGCTGGACGGCTTGAGGACTTGCCTGCGGGTGAATCTATCAACCACCATTCGTGGCAATGAGTGAAATCTACAGCCGACCGCTTGTGATCGGCATCGACGCGGGCGGTACCAGCAGCCGCGCGTATCTGGCGGAGGCGGCGCCGGAGACGGCCGGGGGCCCGGCGGAGGTCGTCGTGCTCGGCCGCGGCACCGGGGGGCCGGGCAACGCGCTGAGCGTCGGCCGGGCCGAACTGACCCGGCACCTGACGGACGCGGTCGCCCAGGCGGTCCCGGCCGACCTGCGGGGGCGGGTCGCCGCGGTCTACGGCGGCTTCGCGGGCGCCGCGGAAGGGCTCGGCGCCGAGCGCGGCCACGGCCTCGCGCTGTCCTGTCTGGCCGACGCGCTGGCCGCCAACGGCATCACGGGCGCCGCGATCGGCGTCGGCGGCGACACCGAGGTCGCGCTGGCCTCCGCGCCCGGCGCGCCCGGCGACGGCCTGGTGCTGATCGCGGGCACCGGCGCCATCGCCACCCGGCTCACCGGCAGACGCCGCTCCGCGGTCGTGGACGGCCACGGCTGGCTGCTCGGCGACGAGGGCAGCGGCTTCTGGCTCGGTGGCCGGGCGGTGCGGGCGGCGCTGGAGGCGCTGGACGGCCGCGGCCCCTGGACCTCGCTGGTCGCCAGGGTCGCCGCGCACTATCTGCCGCCGGGCGCGTACGAGCGGCTGGGCGGCACCGGGCGCCTGGACGGCGCGGAACGGCCAATGCCCGACGGCGAGGCGCGCGCCGATCTCAGCGAGGCCATCGTGACCAGCGCGTACGAGCAGACGCCCGCCCGGCTCGCGCAGCTCAGCAGGCAGGCGGTGGAGGCGGCGGACGAGGGCGACGCGGTGGCGCTGCGGCTGCTGGACGGCGCGGCCGATTTGCTGGTGGCGACCGTACGGGCGCTGGAGCCGCGGCCGGGGGAGCCGCTGGTGCTCACCGGCGGACTGCTCGGGCCCGGCGGCCCGCTGCTCGACCGGGTCGTCGCCCGGCTCGACGGGCTCGCGCTGCGGGTCTTCCCGGTGGCGAACGGGGGAGTGGGGGCGGCGGCGCTGGCACGGCTGTTGCTGTGAGGGCGGGCTGTTGCTGTGAGGCCGGGGGCCGCTGGTGTGAGGGGTCCTCTGTGGTGAGGCCGGGTTCCTCGCGGGGTCGCGGCGGCGCCGGGGTGTCTTGACGGCGGCGCGAAGGGTGGTTCATTGTTTCATCGGACCATCTCAAAGATGGTTGATCGAGCCGAACCGGCCACCGATCTCACCACCCGACCCACCAAGGGGGCTCGGCCATGGCCGACGCACAGCTCAGCGCCGCCCGGTTCGCCGACGAGGGGCGCGCCGCCGTCGAGCGCGCCATCGCGGCCAACAAGGACTCCGTCGCCGCCGCGGGACGGCTCTTCGCCGACTGCGTGGCCGCCGACGGTGTGATCCACGGCTTCGGCACCGGCCACTCCCAGGCCACCGTCCTGGAGATCGTCGGCCGCGCGGGCGGCCTGATCCCCACCAACCGGATCGGCCTCGCCGACCTCGTGCTGCGCGGCGGCGAGGACCGCTCGGTGCTCGACGACCCGCTGCTGGAACGTTCCCCCGGCCTGGCCAGGCGGCTGTACGACCTGTCGACGCCGCACCCGCGGGACCTGTTCGTGATCGTCTCCAACTCCGGTGTGAACAACTCCGTGGTGGACATGGCGCTCCAGGTCAAGGAGGCGGGGCACCCGCTGGTCGCCCTCACCTCGCTGACCCACACCCGCGCCGTGCCCGCCCTGCACCCCAGCGGCAAGCGGCTCGCGGACATCGCCGACGCCGTCCTCGACAACTGCGCGCCCGCCGGTGACGCCCTGCTCCCGCTGCCCGACGGCGGCGCGCTGTGCGGTGTCTCCACCATCACCTCGGCCCTGCTGGTCCAGATGGTCGTCGCCGAGTGCGTGGGCCTGCTCACCGCCGAGGGGCACCAGGCGCCGGTCTACATCTCCGCGAATCTGCCCGGCGGCTTCGAGCGCAACGCCGTCCTGGAGGAGCGCTACGCGGGCCGCCTGCACCGCGGCGGTTTCTGACCCGCCGCCACTTCTCCCGCGCCACCGAGCCGCCCGCGCTCGCCGAGTCCGCCGCGCTGCCCCGGCGCGGCGGACCTGGCCCGCCGCGGTCACCGTGACGGCCGTATCCGGCGCTCTCGGCACGGTGCGGAACGTCAGTGAGGTGACGCTCCTCCAGGAACGCACCCCGGCGGACCTGCTCGGCCGGGTCAGCGCCGCCAACCGCACGCCTTCCTGATGCCCGCCCTCGTCTCGTTCCGGCGTGTCATCAATTAGCGTGGGGCGTGCAGCGAGGACGAGGAGAAGTGGACTGATGTCCGAAACGAACGCGCAGGGCCCGAAGGCTCTCGACCAGCGTGCCGAATGGCACGCGCTCGGCAAGCACCGCGAGGAACTGGCGGACGCGCACCTGCGGGATCTGTTCGCGGCCGACCCCGAGCGGGGCAGCCGTTACACCCTCCAAGTGGGTGACCTCCACCTGGACTACTCCAAGCAGCTCGTGACGGACGAGACGCTCCGGCTGCTGCGCGAACTGGCCGCCGCGACCGGGGTGTTCGAGCTTCGTGACGCGATGTTCCGCGGCGAGCGGATCAATGTCACCGAGGACCGGGCGGTCCTGCACACCGCTCTGCGCGCCCCGCGCTCCGCGGTGATCGAGCTGGACGGCCAGGACGTCGTGCCCGCCGTGCACTCCGTGCTCAACAAGATGCAGGTCTTCTGCGACCGGGTGCGCTCGGGGGAGTGGACCGGCCACACCGGCAAGCGGATCAGGAATGTCGTCAACATCGGCATCGGCGGCTCCGATCTCGGCCCCGCGATGGCCTACGAGGTGCTGCGCGCCTACACCGACCGCGGTCTGACGGTCCGTTTCGTGTCCAACGTGGACGGCGCCGACCTGCACGAGGCGGTCCGCGACCTGGACGCGGCCGAGACGCTGTTCATCATCGCGTCCAAGACCTTCACCACCATCGAGACCATCACCAACGCCACCTCCGCCCGCGACTGGCTGCTCACCGAGCTGCGCGCCGACGAGTCCGCGGTCGCCAAGCACTTCGTGGCGCTGTCCACCAACGCGGAGAAGGTCGCCGACTTCGGCATCGACACCCAGAACATGTTCGAGTTCTGGGACTGGGTCGGCGGCCGGTACTCCTACGACTCGGCCATCGGCCTCTCCTTGATGCTGGCCATCGGCCCCGACCGCTTCCGCGAGATGCTGGCCGGATTCCACCTGGTCGACGAGCACTTCAGGACCGCGCCGCCGGAGGAGAACGTCCCGCTGCTGCTCGGCCTGCTCGGCGTCTGGTACGGCGGTTTCCACGACGCGCAGTCGCACGCGGTGCTGCCGTACAGCCACTACCTGAGCAAGTTCACCGCCTACCTCCAGCAGCTCGACATGGAGTCCAACGGCAAGTCCGTGGACCGGCAGGGCAACCCGGTGACCTGGCAGACGGGCCCGGTCGTCTGGGGCACGCCGGGCACCAACGGGCAGCACGCGTACTACCAGTTGCTGCACCAGGGCACCAAGCTCGTCCCCGCGGACTTCATCGGCTTCGCGCGCCCGGTCGACGAACTCGGGCCGCTCGCCTCCCAGCACGACCTGCTGATGGCGAACTTCTTCGCGCAGACCCAGGCGCTGGCCTTCGGCAAGACGCCGGACGAGGTCAGGGCCGAGGGCGTGCCCGAGGAACTGGTCCCGCACAAGACCTTCCGCGGGAACCACCCCACGACCACCATCCTGGCCACCGAGCTGACGCCGTCCGTCCTCGGCCAGCTCATCGCCCTCTACGAGCACAAGGTGTTCGTCCAGGGCGCGGTCTGGAACATCGACTCCTTCGACCAGTGGGGCGTCGAGCTGGGCAAGGTCCTCGCCAAGCGCGTCGAGCCCGCCCTCGCCGAGGGCACCGCCGTCCCCGGCCTGGACGCCTCCACCACGGCCCTGGTCGCCAAGTACCGCGAGCTGCGCGGTCGCTGAGGCACCACGCACCGGGGGGGGGGGGGGGGGGGGGGGGGGGGGGGGGGGGGGGGGGGGGGGGGGGGGGGGGGGGGGGGGGGGGGGGGGGGGGGGGGGGGGGGGGGG
>NZ_JBVHMF010000033.1:0-94283 GCF_055558595.1 Streptomyces sp. NPDC025721
CCGCGGCAGCGGCACCCCGGCAAGGGCCCGCCGCAGCCGCGCGACATCGAGCCCGCCGCGGTTGAGGCCGGCATACAGGGAGCCGTGTCCGCGGCGGTGTTCGGGTGCCAGGGACAAGTCGACCAGCGACCGCACCGGCCCGTCCGTGCACAGCACGGCGTCCGCCAACTCGAACAGCGCGTCCGTGCGGGCGGTCAGGCAGTCGTAGAAGCCGGTCCGGAACCGGGACAGCACGGCCAGGGACTCGGCGCGGACAGCATCGTGCAGCGGACTCACCCTCGCGGCCTCGACATGATCAGCAGCATCATGGCAACGCGCATGATCACACCGGGGCTGCATCGTTGTCACTTCGGCCTGTCTGTGGGAACCCGCAGGGTGAGACGGGTGGTTCGTCCGCGTCGGCGGGGTGTGCGGGAGTAATCTCCGCTGACGGTTGTGGAGACGGGCCGGGGGGCTGAGGTGGGCGGCGGGCGTACGGGGGTTTTACTCGGCCTGGTGGCGGTCGAGGCGGTTGCGGCGGCGGGGGGGTCGCTGGCCAGCAACGCCGCGACGGGGCAGGACCGGTGGCTCGGTGTGCTGGACCTGCTGCGGCAGCATCCGTGGCCGGCGTTCGGCGCGTTCACCCTTCTGCTTGTGGTCGTGGGCCTGATAGCCGTGGTCACGGACAGCGGGGGGTGGGCCGGGCGGGGCGATCCGCCGCCTGACCCGCCCCGGGTGCCGGGGTGGGTGGTGGACCGGGACGAGGCCGACCGGGTGGTGGCGGTGTGCGGGGGTGGGTGGCGGGCAGTGGGGATCACCAGCACCACCGGCCTGCACGGTGCGGGCGGCTTCGGGAAGACCACCCTGGCCGAAGTGGTGTGGCCCGCCGGCGGGTGCGGCGGCGTTTCAGGAGGTGGGTCTACCGGATCACCGTGGGCCGGGATGTGCGCAGCCCGGCCGCGACGCACTCGGCGAGGGTCCCATCGAGGAGGACGAAGTCCGGGTCGTTGTCGCGCAGCGTCTTCAGCAGTCCCGGGGCACGATCGGCAAGCAGGCCGGTGAGGGCGGTGACGTATCCATGCGCGGTGCCGACGGATATCCCGAAGGCGACTGCAAGGCGGGCGAGGGTCTCGTGACGGCGTAAGTACACCAGCGCGACGAGCGCACGCTGATGCGGCGGAAGTTTGCACCGCCGGTCACCCTCTCGGATGACGATGAGCATTGTGACCCACTCGACCAGGCCATGAGGCAGGTCAAGTGCGGCAGGATAGGGAACCAACAGAACTCCTGTGCCATCGGGTTGAGACATCGAACACCTCACTCAACGGCACGGGAGCCCTGTCCGTTGCGGCCCCGCCCTCACGCCGCCCCCGTCCCCCGATCGGTGACCCGCTGAAAGGCTCAGTTAATGCTCCTCGTGACCATTACCTCAGGGCTGGGATTTTGACTTCACCCGCATGATGTAGAAAAAGGGACCTGATAGCATAAGAATGAACGCCAGAAGGAACCACCCGCCTTTGTTTCCCATGGCGATAAGTGCGATTGAAAGCACCAGCCCAAGGAATACAAATACACTAGTGAAGATGACCGAACGTCGCAGTACCGCACGCTGTCGAATGTTCCATCCGAGATCAGGCATGCAGCTACCCCCTCTAACTCTACTTTCATGAAGGGGCTGAGGCGACTGCGTCGCCTCAGCCCCAGAAATCTTGCGCAGAACTCAAATCAATTATCCTGAGACTTCACCTGATGCATATTGGCTCCCCGTGTTGGAAAGTGCGTAGCACCTCAGTCCCGCTACAAGGGAAATTCCTTCAGTCTCAGGAGCTCCTGCCACGGCAAGGCTAGTGCACATACCTCCTACGATTCCACCAGCCATAACACCAGCCAAGTCTCCCCACAAAGCTTTTGTGTCGCCTTGGTATGCGTGATAGCCAGCTTGAGCGAGGTCGCCAACCGGTCCAGCCCACTCGCTAACGGCATCGAGGATTCCGAGCCCGTTGGGGTCGGTGTGGTTGACGGGGTCGGCGCCGAAGGCGGCGTAGGGGTTGGTTTCCTGGCCTGAAGGGTCGGTTTGGGTGAAGCGTTCGGTGACGGCGTCGTAGTAGCGGGCGCCCATTTTGTACAGGCCGGTGGGGTCGAGGTAGGCGCCGTGGTAGCGGTAGGGCTGGGGGACGGTCTCGCTCACGCCGCCGGTGCGGGGCATGCCGGTGGGGTTGTAGGTGTAGGTGTTCACGCGGTGCGGGGCGTTGTCGACCAGGCCGAGGACGGAGCCGTCGGCGTCGGTGAGCCCGGACCCGTGCAACAACGTAGGGAAGTTTGATCGGCGATGTCCGGGCAACAGGCTGGGAGGCGGGTGACGTGTACGTACATGTTCCGTATGTAGAAGCGGACTGGGTCACCGCCGAAGATCTCCATTGTCCGGCCGTCGAACGGGTAGCACCTGGTGCCGACCGTGATGATCACCTCGGGGTGACTGCTCGTAGACGATGGCCGCGCCGGACAGGCTGCACATGTGGATAGGCCGTCGGCCGATGTCAGTGGGGTGGGTTCTACTGGGGTCATGAGCGAGAACACGGGTGAGAGTGCCTTCCGTGAGGACGAGGACGCCGCGTTCTTCGACCGGCTCCGCCGGTGGCAGGCGCGTTACGGCGACGGCGCCATGGTCGGGCCCATGCCCCGGTGGTGGCCCTGGCCGCTGGAAGAGGTCACCTTCGACGACGGCGACCCGGACAGCGGGCTGATCGTCATCGGCCTCGAACCGGTGCTGGCACCGCGGCACAGTGCCGCCGAGGCCGGGCGGCCGTACGCGAAGCTGGCACGCCAGCCCGCGGGCGAGCCGCCCTACCGCTTCGGCTGGGCCGGCCTGGCCTGGGGGCTTCCGCCGCTCACTGAGGAGGAGGCCGCAGAGCTGGAAGCGGAGCCGCTGGACCCGGTGGTCGCGTACAGCTGGCACGAAGCCGACTGGCAGTGGCACCTGTTCACGAACGGAGGGCAGCGGCGGCTGACCGCCGCCGAAGTGACCCGTATACGCGAGAACCTGGACCACGATCACCGGTTCCCGCCGGGCTTCTCCTCTTTCCGGCTCTGACGCTTCCAGCGATGCAGTTGTCGCCGCTGAGCGCCACCGGGGACGCTGCTGCTCGGTGGGGCTACTTCGCGTTCGTGATCGGCGCGGCCACCGTCTGCGAGCAGTCACCCGAGATGATCAAGTTCAGTGGCAAACGGTCAAGGTTCAGTGGCACCGGACAGCGCCGCGGTGCGGGGACCGGCCGGCAGGGGCCGGCGGCCCGGCACAGCGTCAGCGGTGAGGCGCGCGCGTCACCACCACCGTGGCACGCAGCACGCGGGCGAGCGGGCCGTCCGGGAAGCCGCCGCCCGGCCCGCGCCGGGACCGGAACGCTCGACGCCATCGGCATCGACGAACCCGACCTCCACGGCTGAGGCGTACTCCTCAGCCGACGCCATCACTGCACCCCCGTCCACGACCACCTCCGCCCCGCTGCGATCTCCCCTGCACTGCGAGGGCCGAGCACCTTGCGGACCGTCGCTGCCAAGACCCAGGTCGCGTCACTCGAAAGGGTGACAACCCGTCTCAAACAATCTGGTCGGGGCAGGGCAGCAGGCACTTGACTCCGTACCGGGCGGAGGATGGGCCGCTGGGGAGCTCACTCCCGGCTGGAGAGGGGAGCGCGTAGTTCGACACGGAGTCGGATGGACGTGTCGATGGGCAGTCCCAAGCTGGCGTGGCGAAGATCCTTTGAGTGTCGTGCGATGAGGTCCAGATCCCGGAGTTGCCGCTGGAGCTCAGAGGCGAGCACTTCGTCCGTGTCGACGGGAAGTTCGTCGTCTTCTTCCTGCTCGGCCAGGTACTGAAGGTGCTGGTCGATCGCCTCGACCGCCTGGTTGCTGGTCCAGGCTGCGAATTCCTGGCAGCCGAAAAGGTAGGCGTGTGCGGAATACAACGTCGCCGCTGCTGCCGACTCGTCTGCGTCATCCGGGCCGTCCTGGCCGTCGTTGTGGCAGTACTCGCTGAGTATGTACTCGCCGACACCGCGCTTGACTGCCGAGAAGGCCGTCGAGTCGCCGAGAACGCCCTCCCATACGAAATTCAACAGAGGCCGCAGGCTCATGGTGAACGGCGCTTGCTCGTCCTCGGGCAGTGTTTCGTGCCGACTCATCAGTCGTTCCGCGACACCGGCGGCGAACACACTGCGTTCGCCGGACGGCATCGCCTTCAGTCGCTCGTCCACCAGAGCGGAAAGCTCCTGCCACGTATCCATTCGAAGCCACTCCAAAGGCGCGGTGCCAGCGTGCTCACGCCGGCCAGAGCGATCATCGCAGTCGCCAGTGACAGGTCCGCCCGCGCCCTCAGCGGCCCGCGTTCATCGAGGACGGCTGTGTCCCACACGCGCACCTGGTTAGTCTGCGGGTATGACGGAGCACTTCGCGTTCGGCGCGATGCTGGCGCGGCTGCTGGACCAAAGAGAACTCGGCGCCCAGGAGCTGGCCGACCGCGCCGGGCTGAGCCCAGACGAGGTCCGCACTGTGCTCGCCGGGGACAGCCCCAGGCAGGAACTCCTCCGACGGCTTGGGCCCGCACTGGGTTTCCATGCCGTCGATCTGTTCATCCTCGCTGGGCTGGCGGTCCCGGACGACATGGCGCCGCTGGACGCCATGGCCGCGATATGGGTGAGGAACACGGTGACGGAGGCGGTGCGTCTGCCTACGGCGGGACGCCGCGAGCTTCTGCAACTGGTCCGCTCGCTGCCGCAGGAGAAGCGGTGTTCCAGCTTCGTCCCGGAGCCGCTCATGCCCCTCGATGGCGGTCCGGGTGCTTGGGTCATCCGCATGCTCCAGTACCGCAATCTGAACTGGACGGGCATGGCGATGGCGCTCGCGTTCGTGACGCCCACGTATCTGTCGGCGGCCACTTACGGTGTGATCGGCACTGGCCGCAAGGAGTTGACCCCGCGCTTGGTGACGGACTTCGCTGCCCTGATGGGGATCGACGCACGCGATCTCGCCGCGCTGACGCGCGTCGATCTGACTGAGCTTCCACCGCCTCCGCCATCGGAGGCGGTAGATGCCGCAGCACTGCTGTGGGAGGCACGGCGTCTGTCCGCTGCCCAGGTACAGCACGTCTTCGATTTGGCACGCTCAATGCAGGGCGACTCCCACGACACGCATTTCACGGAGCCGCCCGGATCTGACACCTGCTGACTGGCCCGTCTCATTAGATCTTGCAGGGGCGAGGCCGTTGACCTGCGGAGTGACAGGTTCAACCGCGATTTACTGGGGGGCAGCGACGAGGCGTCGCGAAGACGCGTGGGCGGTGCGGTTGGCGCGTCTCATGGATCATGGCGAGGGTGGTGCCGCCTGAGCAGGACCTTGCCAGGTTGGCGAGACGCCTGACGGTCGTTTTCGGGTTGAAGATGGCAGTTTTCCTGGTCGGGATCCGCAGTAATGGACGTGCTCAGGAAGGGGGCGCCGCTGACGATGCTGAAGTTCACCGCGGGCGGTCGACCAAACGATCTCGAACTGATCGGCCGACGACGACTGCGGGTCGTGCCCTTCCCACTCGGAGATGGCCGGTTCCGCGGTCAGACCGTAGACGCTCTCGTATTCAACGGACCGACCGTCTCTTCGGGCTTCTTGCCACTCGGCCAGCGAGGCAGCGGTCAGAGCCTTGTTTCCAGGCTCCTGCAATTCGACTTGACGGATCACATAGCCATCGGCGTCCAACTCGAAGTAGAAACAACCGTCTTCCTCGTCCCAGAAGCAGTGGACCCAGGCCGTCACGGGCTCACCGCGTCGAAGGGCTCGTCGTGCCAGCGCCAGCCGGCGGTGCCGTCGTCGTGGATGTGCAGCATGAACTCGGCGACCCGGCTGCCGCCGGGAAACGTCAGGGTCAGCGCACTGCGGATCTGGGTGTAGCAGGCATCGGCCCGGTCCCAGTCCTCCTCGTCGACAGCCCGCTCTTGCTCACTGAAGAGGGGACGGAACTCTTCAAAACCAGGAAGTGCCTCGACTTCTGCGTGCGGCCAGGGCATATCGGCGCCGGTCACGGTCAGCCGGGCAATCTCCTGGTCGCCGTGGTGGAGCCGCCAGATACTGCCGGTGATGAGGTTCGGGTTGGTCATGTCTCCGATGATGACGATCGACACTGACAGCCGGCGAGTGAGATCACGGCCCCTCCTCGGTCGCGGTGACGACCGTCTCATGCAGCGGAAGCCGATGGGGTGCGATGTTGAGCCGCTGTGCCGCTTCGGTCGGCAACTGGGGATGGTCTTGCCAGTAACGCGAGGCGAACAGGCCGGTGAGAACGATGGCCTCGGGGTAGGTGGCCAGTTCGATCCGGGCGTCGGAGGGACGGTGGGGATCACCGAACGTGTCCTCGCGCAGCACGTGGAGTCGGCGGTTCCATCTCTGTTGAAGCGGCTCACCGTTGCTCTCGCTGGTGAAGCACCCGTTCAGGCGGTCGTGGGCGTCGACGTAGGCCAGTGCCGTGGAGGGATGTGCGCCTCCACCCGCCCCACCACGCCGTCGTCCAGGACAACCAGCACGCCCAGCGGCGTGGTGTCGATCTGCACCACCTCACCGGGACGGGCGGCCAGCGTCGGAGAGAACGGGAGCATCCGGCCGCCCGGCCAGAGAACGCCGGGTCGTTGCCGCCCCAAAGCTGTGGCGCCCTCGGAAAGCGACTTGAGCAGCCGGAAGTACGTTGCCTGCGACGGCAGCGGGACCGCGCCCTGCCCATGCCGCTCGGCGACGAGCTTCTCGGCCAGCCGGATCACGCGGGTGCGGGTCCCCGACGACGCATCCTCCTGCGCGGCCAGGACCTTCAGCACCGCCTCGGCCAGACGCTCGTCCACCCGCCCGATGCCCGGCACCATGGACAACCGGGTAGCCCGCCGATCCACCAACCCCCAGAGCCCTTCATCCCGCCACTTCGACCTCAGCCGGAACAGGGTCCGTCCGACACCTCGTTGCCTGCCGCGGTCAGCCCGGCCACCTTGGACACGACGCGCTCGTTCACGGTTCGCCACTGCGGGTCGTACTCCGGCCGAGGAACAGTCCCTTTCGGCGCATCCGGCGGGAGCCTGGTCTCCACCTCGATCAGGTGCTTCTCGTAGAACCGGGCCTTGCGCAGAGCCACTTCGGGAACGGTGTCCAACAGGCCGAAGGGCGGAATCGCCGGCGTGGGCGCCGTAGAGTCCAGCAGTTCGAACTCCTGTGACACCATCAGCTGAGCGAACATCAGCATGCTCGCGGTGTTGTGCTCGTCGAGCAGGCGGACCGCCGTGCCCGACAAGCCCACCACGGTGTGGACCCGGTCCTCGAACCGGATCCGATCACCCACTCGCAGCACACCCTTCGGCCGCTCGTGCTCGGTCATCAGCCCTCCACCCGGCTCACCAGAGAGTGATCGTTCAAAGGGCGCGACAGATCCGTTGTCAGCCGCCCGCAGCCGGCCAGACGACACCGCCACCCCACCGGCCACCACCACGACGACCGCGTCCGCCAAAGCCAACCCGAAGCCCGCCGCCGCGATGCCTTCGCACACCACTACGAAAGCGACGGTCCCCGGGCCCGCATCGTGCAAGGCCGCGATCAAAGCCCGGTACGCCCCGGGTACCGCGGTGCTGACCTGGGGCGCCGTCGAAGCCCCCGGCGGGCGACGACCTGTCGTCGGATGAGCTGTCTCAGATCGTCACGGACGTGCTCACCGAGAACACCAGCGGCTGACCTGTCGGACCCGCGCGCCATACTGCATACGGGCGCTGGGGCACCCGGATGGAGGACTTGATGGCTGCGTTCGATCGGCTGGGCGACCTGTTCGGCAGCGACGCAATCCGAGAGCATTTCATGGAAGCGATCGAGACAGCCGGGCTCGGCAGCCCCAGCACGGAACGCGACCTCCGCCAGAGGGCGTTTGCCGAGGCGGCGAAGCTCACCTACCACTTTCTTCGCGGTGACAACACCGCACGGACCGCGGAGGGGCGACGCCAAGTCGCTGACGCCGTTGTCTTTGCGCGGCACCTTGTGCGCTGCGGATACGCGATGCGCCAGGCGCGCCAGCACAACGACCCGGTGGGGGACGACTGGGCCGAGCTCCTGGCCTTCGTGACGAAGGCGCGGGCGGCGATGGCAGAAGGCTCGGCGTCAACGGCGTGGTGCGGTGCGTTCGTCTACATCACCGAGCGGTGCGAGCAGTTGCACCAGCCCGGTCGACCCGAGGCGGACCGCACGGACGCGTACGCCGCCGTGCGGTACCTCGCCACCGAACTGCGGGGGTGCACCGGCTTCGAGGAGCGGTGGGCTCTGGTCGTCGGCGAGCCTGAGTAGAGGGGCGTCCGGCCCCGCCACCAGGTGCGCTGCCCAGCCTGTGGTGTCGAGCTCGCGCTCTGGGGCCCGGCACTACTCCGCGCAGGCATGCGACAAGTGAGCCCCGCCACCAGCGCGGTAACGGGGCGGCGACGCCTCCGGGGTGCTTCTCCCTGAGTGCCAGACCCAGGCCCGGAAGGACCGGTAGCACCTGCAACTCCCGTCCCGTGAACGAAGGGGTGTCCATGCTGACGGTTCGGCCAATCACGAAGCCAGAGGACGCCAAGTTCGCCACGGACCCCCTGGTCGCACCGTCGGCATTCGTGAGGCCGCAGGAGCCGCGGGACCTGCGGGCGCACACGGTGTGGTCCGGCTCGGATGAAGCGCTGCACGTTCTTGGTCTGCAACGGGGCATGCAGGCGAAGGAGGAACAGATCGCGGCGGCGATAGTCGGGCTGCACGTGGACAGCGGCGAGAAGGTCCGGGACGGCCGCGCGTTCGACCTGACTCTTGTCGCTCCGGACTCGCTGACACGGCTGCAATTGGTGGATGGCTTCTTCTCCCGCTTGTGGCCCTCGTCCTCGGCTCGTGCCGCCACGTACTCGGTCCAGTCGCGTCTGACGTAGGCGACCCAGCGGATCGCGGTGTGGCGGTGCGTGCCGGTCAGGTCGGCGAGGATGGGGCTGGGGAGGTTGGTGGCGAGGGCGGAGTTGGGGGCCGCGCGGCACGAGATTCTGTGCCGGTTCAGCTTCTGTGCCATGGAGTGCGTCGAAATCGGCTTCCGCGGGACCAGACCCGCGAACGGCAGTGGTGGACCTGGAGTGGTCTGAGCGAACAGGGGTCGGGGGACGGACCATGGTTCGTCGGCCAGCTGCTGCAGCAGCTCGACCAGTCGTGGCGCCACCATCCGTACGCGCCCAGGACCATTTTGCGGTTGCCCGCAAGTGCCGTCAGACCCTGAGCCTGGTCACCGGCTTCGAACAGGCACTCGGCCGCAGCGCGGGCTCGGGCGACCGTCTCGTCCGTTACGGCAGGGGACCAACCGGGGACCACACGCGGTGCGCGGTAGTGAGCGATGGACGCATAACTAGGCGTAATACGCGGGGGGATTGGTCCCGAATGGCGGGGAAATTCCCTTGGCCTTCGCGACTGGGGGTCAGGGGGTCGCAGGTTCAAATCCTGTCGTCCCGACGGTGCACGAAGGGCCCGCTGGACTGGCATTTAGCCAGGTCAGCGGGCCCTTCGGCTTGTCGGCAGCGGTTTCCGTGTGATGAGGCGTCGGAGGCGGCGCTGGGTGGTCTGCGGGAGCCGTGGACGGTGATCAACCGCAGGACGTGCAGGGGGACTCCGGCGTCCGCCGTCCAGGTCGGGTCGGTGTGTCTCAGGTCGTGTCGGCGCGGGTGTTCGTAGTCGAGGGTCTGGACGACGTCGTCCCAGTGGGTGGCGTCGCGCAGGACGGCGGTGGTGATCCGTCTCCCATGGGTGCCCGCGAAGATGCGGGCGTCGGAGTTGGTGGCAGGTTACCTCGGCCCCCGGTGACTGAAAATCTGTGATGGCCGGAGTAGACATTTGGTGGTGGCGTGGGTACGGTTTCTCTTGTACCCAGAGAGACAGAGGGCCCGGCAGAGACGAACTGCCGGGAGGCAGTACGCACATGACGCAGGTCGGTACGGTGGTGGAGTTCCAAAGCCAGGGATGTTGCCAGACGGGCGATGGGACTGACGACCGGACCGGGTGGCCCGCAGTGATCAGGGGCCGCCGTGAGAAGGACCGCAGCGGTAGTAGCGGTAAGTGCAGTGTGCGGTAACCAGCAGCGAAGTCAGTGAGCAGTACCTCGGTGAAGGCGTCGGCTGCGGGCGCGCGCACCGGGAGGTTCGGCAGTGGGGTTCCAAGCCAGAGAAGACGCAGGACGGGCGACGGGGCTGGCTGTCGAAGAGTGGTGCTGGTAGAGGCCATCAGCAGTACAAGAAGTGTGCAGTTCACGTTTGGCAGGCAATTGATCCAGAGGGAAGAACGGAGGAGTTGAGCGCCATCGGGATCGCCCGGGCGGAGTGTTGAGTCCGGGTACCGCAGGACATCGATAGTGAGGTGGTCTCCGGTCAAGCAACCGCGATCCCCGCACCTGCCGCTCACCCTTTGGTGGCGGTGCGGACACAGTAGGCCGACGCAATAGCAGGTCGGCAGATGGTGTAGCAGTTCCTTCGGGGCCCCGGTGCCGGTATGGCACCGGGGCCCCTCCACGCGTTCCGCAGAGAGGTGCGATGACAGCAGGCGACACGAACGGGCGTCTCGATGACGACGACTACCCCGCGTACACCATGGGCCGAGCAGCCGAGATACTCGGTACCACCCAGGGCTTCCTCCGCGCGATCGGCGAAGCCCGCCTGATCACCCCGCTGCGTTCCGCGGGCGGCCACCGGCGCTACTCCCGCTACCAGTTGCGCATCGCCGCACGCGCCCGCGAACTCGTCGACCAGGGCACCCCGGTGGAGGCGGCCTGCCGCATCGTGATCCTTGAAGACCAGCTCGAGGAAGCGCAGCGCATCAACGAACAACTACGCCGTTTCCAACCCGGCGACCGGGCCGACGTCTGACCGGTGTCCCTGACACGAGGGAGCCTCTGCGGCTCGCGGAGGTGCTCCTCATATGTGCACATGATCGCCGAAGACGTTCAGCCGCCGGCTCCTGAGCGTGCTTCCCGGCCTGGTGCCGACACGCCACCCGACGTCGTCCCGGACACCGCTGGTGCACCTTCCGCCAGCGGGCCCGGCCACCGGTCCTCTGCCGCGGATGGCGTCGTGGGCGTCGTGGTGGAGCGGGTGGTCGCCGGGCCGAAGCCGGGGATGCGTGGCTCGCTGCACGCGGGTGGTCGAATCCGCTTTTGTGGTGTCCCGGCGACGGCCAATCCTTGGGCCTGCCAGGAGAGATGGTGATCGACCACGGGGACCCGCTGTGCTCGGGTGCTTGACCAAGCGTACGGAAAAAGATTGGCACTTCTTACGAGCCGCGGGTCTTTTCCGGTACGGGCGTCCGGCTCGACGAGCCGTGCGTCGGGGCGGGCCGCGACCGTCGGATCGCGGAGGGGTCCGGACCGGGAAGACCGCCGTGTCCACGCTACGGAGCCACCGGACAGCGAGCCGACTGGGACGGGCCGGGAGTGGCCCGGCGTCAGTCGCAGGTGATGTTCTCCGCGTACAGACCCCTTGGGTTCTGCCCGATGTCGAAGTGGACCCTCTGGCCTTCGGTCAGCCCAGGAAGAGCGTCGTTGACGAGATTGGAGTAGTGCGCGAAGACGTCTTCACCGTCGCCCGACTGCTCGATGAAGCCGTATCCTTTAGCTGAATTGAACCATTTCACAGTACCTGTGGCCATTCTGTAACTCCTGCTCGCTCGGCGTGCGGCAACAGATTCGCGAACTCCGCATCTTTGTGGAATTTTCTTGTCCGTGCACCGGTGAAAAGGAAGAACCAGTCGTCAATCACGCGGCTGGCGCGGCCCCACGGGCTGGTGGACGCGGGCATCTGCGGCGAGGCCGCCCGCAGCCCTCTTCCTCGGGCGTCGCCCGAGAGGCCCCTGGCGTCTGCCCCGCCGGCGGCTGGTGGGGCAGAGGGCTGAGCGTCCGCCCGCGACATGCGAGGGTCGGCGACCGCGGGCTGAGCATCCGCCCGCGACATGCAAGGGTCGGCGACCGCTCGAATCGGAAGCCTGGCACGGCCGTTGGCCGGGTTGGCGCGGGCCGAGGAGTGACCTCGGCGCTTGGGGCGAGGCGGGATCGGGCGCCTGCTGCTCGGAGCCAGGAGCCCGCCGGTGTGCCGCGAGTGTGGGTTCTCCTCGTGGGTCAGGCTGTCACGGGGATGCCGAGCAGTGACTGGGCTGTCCGGAGTGGACTGGAGGCGGTGGCGGGGACGTGGGGGGCGATGTTGCGGCAGGTGTAACCGAGGCTGAGGAGGGCGCGGGTCATCTCGGCGGCGCTGAAGTCGCGGCGGTCCTGGCGGGTGATCACCTCTCCCACTTGCTTCACGGGGTAGTGGCGTCGGCCGATGATCACGTACTCGCCCGTGACGACCTCGGGTTTGATGCCCTTCATGGACGCTTGCACGCCGCTTTTGGTGAGGTCGAAGGGGAAGTGGGCGATGATGCAGCGCATGGGACCTCGCGGAGATGAGGGGGGATGGGGACAGGAGCCGGTTCGCCCTGGTGAGTGCGGTCCGGCGGCGTTCAGGCCGCCGGGCTGAGGGCGGTACGGCGGCCCTGGGTCTCCGTCGAGGCCGTGGTCGGACGGGCGGAGCGCCGGGCCGCGGCGGGGCGGCTGCGCCGGCCGCGCGCGGAGGCGGCGGACGTGCTGCGCCTGGTGCGGTCGGCGACTGGCTCGGTGATGGTGACGGGCACGCCGGAAGGCGTGCGGGCTCCGGTGATGCGGTTCAACTCGGCTTCCCCGGACCGGATCTGGGTGGTCTGCGGGGTGATGCCTGCGGTGGTCATCAGACGGGTCATCTCGCGGCGCTGGTGGGGCAGGACCAGGGTGACGACCCGGCCGGACTCACCGGCGCGGGCGGTGCGTCCACCGCGGTGCAGGTAGTCCTTGTGGTCGGCGGGCGGGTCGACGTTGACCACCAGGTCGAGGTCGTCGACGTGGATGCCGCGGGCGGCCACGTTGGTGGCGACCAGCACCGTGACGTGCCCGGTCTTGAACTGCGCGAGGGTACGGGTGCGCTGCGGCTGCGACTTCCCACCGTGCAGCGCCGCCGCCCGTACACCGCTCTTGAGCAGGTGCTCGGTGAGCTTGTCGACGGCGTGCTTGGTGTCGAGGAACATCAGCACCCGGCCGTCACGCGCGGCGATCTCGGTCGTCGTGGCGTGCTTGTCCGTGTTCTGCACGTGCAGAACGTGATGCTCCATGGTGGTGACCGCGCCGGCGGACGGGTCGACGGAGTGGACCACCGGGTCGTTGAGGTAGCGGCGCACCAGCAGGTCGATGTTGCGGTCCAGGGTGGCGGAGAACAGCATCCGCTGGCCGTCGGGGCGCACCTGGTCGAGCAGCGCGGTGACCTGAGGCATGAAGCCCATGTCGGCCATCTGGTCCGCTTCGTCCAGGACGGTGACGCCGACCTGGCCCAGTTGGCACGCGCCGCGGTCGATGAGATCCTTGAGCCGTCCGGGCGTCGCCACGACGACTTCCGCTCCGCCGCGCAGCGCGCTGATCTGCCGGCCGATGGACATGCCGCCGACGACCGTGGTCATCCGCAGCCGCAGGGCGCGGGCGTACGGGGTGAGAGCGTCGGTGACCTGCTGGGCCAGTTCGCGGGTCGGAACCAGCACCAGGGCCAGCGGTTGCCGGGACTCGGCGCGCTGACCAGCGATACGGGCCAGCAGGGCCAGGCCGAAGGCGAGGGTCTTGCCGGAGCCGGTGCGCCCGCGGCCCAACACGTCACGTCCCGCGAGGGAGTTGGGCAGTGTCGCGGCCTGGATCGGGAAAGGCACGGCCATTCCCTGTGTGGCCAGCGACGTCAGCAGAGTGGCGGGCAGGTCGAGCTCGGCGAAGGTTTCCACCGGCGGCAGGGCCGGAGTGACGGAGACCGGCAGGGCGAACTCGCCCAGCGGGGCCGAGGGCCGCCGACCGCCGTAGCCGCCGGAGCGGGAAGGGCCGCCGGAACGGCTCGGGGCCTGGCTGCCGCGGTATCCACCACGGCCGGAGCCGGAGCCGGAGCCCGGGGAGCGGGTGCGGGAGTAGCGGTCGGTGGAGCGAACAGTGCGGTTCACGGAGAACCTTCCTCGATGCGGTGCGTCGAGGGATCCCCGGCGGCAGACGAGCCGCACAGGGAGCACAGGAACGAACCGATGAAAGTGAATGTACGAAGCGGGCCATCTGGAGCTCTCGACGAGCTGTCCGGTCGTTCCCGCGGGCACCAGCGGTACTCACACGTTGATGGCGGACCGGGGCTGGACTTCCCCGCTGCGGCAGAGGTGCTCCTCCGGGCGGCCGGGAAGGCGCGCGGGCTGCCATGGCGGCCGGGGGCGGGGGGAAAACCAAGTAGGCCGGGGCCCGCACCCCAAGGTGCGGGCCCCGGCCTACTGCTACGCGTGAGCGTCAGGCGGGAACGATGTTCTCGGCCTGCGGGCCCTTCTGGCCCTGCGTGACGTCGAACGAAACCTTCTGGCCCTCCTGCAGCTCGCGGAAGCCGGAAGCGGAGATGTTCGAGTAGTGAGCGAACACGTCAGCGCCGCCACCGTCCTGCTCGATGAAGCCGAAACCCTTTTCCGCGTTGAACCACTTCACGGTGCCAGTAGCCATGTCATATCTCCTTCGGGGCAGTGCCCGGAGCCCGCACTGTGCGGCCTCCGCGTCGCCGCGAGGTTGCCCCATCCGGAATGCACCGGAAATACAAAAGTGCTTCCACCGCTTACAGCAGTGAAGGCACTTGAAGTCTTTGGGAACCACAACTGCAACTGGGGAAACCATAGCATGCCACCAGCGGTAATGCTGGATCTCCGATTACTGGCCGCTAAAGGCACGAAATGCTGCGGTCGGTCTGCTGGTATTTCTGTGCCGGCGGTGTCAGATATTCCACCTGGGCTTTGACAGGGTCGGCGGACAGGATGCCGGGGGAGGCGGTCACCGACCGGCCCTCGCGCGCAGGCGGGCGACGCGTGCGGGGGCTGGCGAACTGCCCGGTCAGCGGCGGCCGGTGGCCAGGATGACGAGGAACTGGCCGCCGCCCGGCTCGATTTCGGCGGTCACCGGCAGCCCGGGAACCAGTCGGGAGAACCGGTCCACCAGCCAATCCGCGGCCTCCTGGGCGTCCCGCCGGGTCGGACAACGGCCCACCATCTCGCGACCCCCCTTGCGCTCCAGTCTTCCGGCAACGGTAATCAGCGGCGCGGGTTCGACCACGTACAGGCGGTCCGGCCAAGCGATGACCACCTCGACCGCGCCCTTGCGGGTGTTGCAGCCGCGGTGCGCCAGCCGCTCGGCGACCTTGGCCTTCCGGTCGGCGGTCCGGCTGTCCACGCTGGGCCCCCGCGGGTCGTTCACCGACATCTCGGGGTCGACCGGTTCGTCGCACACCCAGCACCGCCAGCCGTCGCGCTCGGCCACATCATCAAGGAGGCTCACCCGGGTAAGCTACCGCGCCCAGCCGGTACCCCGCGCACCTGGGCCGCGGCGGGCGAGGGTCCAGCCGTCAGTCGGGCACGGCGACTCTCCGTAGCCAAGAGACCGACGAAAACCCACCTGTAATCTCGCATCAGCCGCGATGTCAGGCGGCCAATAAACGACCGCGTTCATACCCGGTCACACGGAGAATGTGAACGCAACAGGCATTGAGCCGTACGCGCGTATCGCCAGTTCATCCCGGTCGGTCTGGAATTCCCGGGCGCTGCCGGAGGCGTCATGACGGTCGACGCGCACCCTTCGTTTCCTCCGCCTGCCATCCCTCCTCCACCACGTCCCCGAGCCGCCATCCCCCGACCGCCCCTGACCACCCGTCAGCCGGAACATCCGCAGGCCACACCCTGTCCCCCTGCTCCGCTGGGGGACAGGGCAGGTGCATCGCCTGACTCGCCGCAGGTTCGGGCGCTCGAACCGTTACCACATCCGAGCCGGTACCACCTTGCGGCATCCGGGGGCGTGGGATCCTCCGTTGCTGATCTTCCGGTCACGTTCGCTCTGCGCGACGAAGAGGCCATCCGTCGGGAACTGGAAGCTTTCCCAGCCGCCTTCAGTCTGCGAGTTCTGTGGCGGGGGCTGGATTCGTAGTCACCTGTTTGACCGGTCCGGCAGGCGTGGGCACGCGGGGAGCCGCCTACTGGGGATGGGTGCGTGGTGCCGGGCCTGCTTTACGAGCCGGCTTCCGGGACCCGCGGAGATCTGTTCGCACGAAGGGATGTTCCTGTGCCAAGTCAACTCACGCGTGGCAAGCGGCTTGCACTGTGCGCTGCCGTAGGAGCGGTTGTGGCGGCGGGGGGTGTGGCTGCTCTGGGCTACGGTACGGCCGCAGCGGTTCCGCAGGCGGCGGCGCGGCACACCGCATCGCCGAACCCCTGCACAGCCCAGGACCATCTGCTCACCATCGCCGTTACCACGGATGCCAAGAACGTCGCTGTCGGCGACCGCCTGTGGGACAGCCATGCCCGCTTCGTCAGGAGCACTCATCAGTCCTTCCTGGTCGCCTACGGCCTTGCGAAGGGTCCGGAGCGGGCCGACCCGCTGGACCCGGCCTCGGCGCTGACGGGTCGGACGGTGTACGTCCTCAACGAGTGCTACCGGACCAGCGCCGACATCAGCAGGCACTGGAAGATCACCTCCACGCGGTGGCCCGAGTTCCAGGCAGTCCTCGACTGGATGCACACCCCGGGCACGCAGGTGGTGACCCTGCACGACGGGCAGGTCAGAAACTCCCTCTGGTAGTCCGCGGCCCGGCGCCAGTCGGGCGGGCAGGGCTGGTCGGCGCGGCGCCTGACTCTAGCTGTCGGCAGTCGACGGCCGGTTCGTCCACGTCAGCGATGCTGGGGCCTTCGGGCGGCGCCCGCTCCGGCGTCTCGCGGCCTTCGGCCGTGGCGGCGCGCAGCCCTGGGGGCGGTTTTCCTGAGGCTGCGGGTTCTCGGCGACGGGGCCTCCGGGCAGGGTGAATGGGCCGTTTCCGTTGGTCGTGTCCCACGAAGATCAGGACGGCGGTCCAGTGGACCGGCGGTCGCCAGTTCTCGTATCGGGCGCATGCCAGTGGGGCGACCGGACCGGCGTCCACCACGTCCTCAGCCGCGCCGAGGAGCTCGCCGAACGGCACGATGTTCCCGACACCATGACGCCGTGCGTCTCGCTGTCCCCCTACGGCCTGACCCGTACCCGCGCCAGCGCCGCGACCGCCCACCTGGCCCTCGGCGACAGCTCGCAAGCCCTTTTCCGCGCCGGGCAATTCGCCGAGGTTCCGGCAGACCCGTGGAGCCGCGCACTCGTCAGCCTCGACGCCGCCACTGCCTACCTGGCCGTACGGGACGTAGAACGCGCGATGGAACTGTGGGCCGCCGCCATCCGGCAGCCCGCCGGACCGCCGATCCCGTCCGTCGTCACACGCGCCCACGAACTCGCAGCCCGCGCCACCGCCCGCTGGTCAGAACTGCCCTCGGTCCAGGACGACACCGAGATCCTCAGAGCCTGGTCCGCGACCCCTGCTGTCGCCGGCTTCGCAACACCTGCCACCATGATCGCAAAGCCGGTCGAGGGAGGGACATCAGCACGTGCGGACCGGCCCGGACAAGCGGCCGTTTCCCGCCGACCCGCCGACCCGCCGACCCGCCGCCCGACCTCGACAGTACGGCATCGGTGGCCGCACACGACTGGGCCGCGTTCACCGATGTGGAGGTCATGACCAACCACTGGGACGGGCCGGGCTGGACCGAAGCGACACGCGCCTACTACTGGCTCGTGCACTTCACCGATGCCCCGGACCTAGGAGCTGTCCGGCCGATCATTGATGGCGTGCGTGCGGCTGCTGCTGCATGAGATCGAAGTCGATTGCTGGGCGCCTGTTGCTGCGCGACCATCGTCGGATGAGTATGGATGAAGGTCGAAAGCTGACGCGGGTCGTGCAGACGTGTTCTGGCTGCCCATCGCAGTGGGATGCCTGGACGGCGGACGGCCACTACCTGTATCTCCGATACCGGCATGGCGAGGGCAGCGTCGAGTGGCACCCCGGCCCTGACTTTGATGACAGTCCGGAGTCTTGGAACGAGGGTCGCTCGGGGCTCCTGACCGAATGGGACGACGGCACCGGCAGCGGCGTCATCAGCCTTGAGGACTTCATGACGGCAGCCGGCCTAGTACTTGCGCCGGCAGCTTTGGTGGGTTGATGTCATGACACGCGGTCAGGTCCGGAGCCTGATGACAAGGGCGGCTGGCGTGACGGTGCCGAGGAAGACGTAGCCGCGCTTGTGGTAGCGGGTCGCGACAGCGCGGAAGTTCTTCAGCTTGTTGATGGCCCTCTCGACAGTGTTGCGGCTCTTGTACCGCTCCTTGTCGAAGCCGGGTGGCTGTCCGCCTCGCGATCCCCTGCACAGGCGGGCAGCCTGGCTGTCGGTCTTCTCCGGGATCGTGTGCCGGATGCCGCGCCGCCGCAGGTACTGACGGCAAGGACCGTTGCTGTAGGCCTTGTCGACTGCGGCGCTGTCGGGCTTCTTACGGTGCCGGCCCGACCCGAGCCGCGGAACCCGGATCTTCTCCAGCACTGGAATGAACGGGGTGCAGTCGGCCCGCTGCCCCGGCGCGACGATGAGGGACAACGGATGGCAGAAGCCGTCCGCTCTCAAGTGGATTTTGCTGGTGAAGCCGCCGCACGAGCGCCCCAGGCTCTCGCCTCCCGCACCACCTCCGCCGGGCGGCCGACGAGGCTCTGCCACGGAGTTTCGTCCTGGTGTTCCAGGGCCCCCGTCCCCCTTTGAGTCGGCAAGGCCCGGCGGCGGGTCGGTGCCGGCGCCGGCCGCGTGCTGATGCGCGCGCACGATGGTGGAGTCCACCGAGACGGCCCAGTCGATCTCGCCCACCGCGTCAGCTGCGGCTGGACCTGCCGCATCAGGCGTTCCCAGGTACCGTCGGCCGACCACAGCCGATGGCGGTCGTAGACCGTCTTCCCACCGACCGTTGCTCACCGGCAAGAACGGCCGCAGCCGTTCCCACTCGGCGTCCGACAGATCGCCGCGTTCTCCCCGCCCCATAACGGGAACACCGAGCAGATCAGGCGACGGTCACATGATCGGCCGGACAGCTCTTAGCAGACCAGGCAGAGCGCTGCCGGACCGTCCTCACCGGTCTGGGCTTCGACGCCATCGACCGCACCGGCCTTTACCTTGCTCTCGGCCGCATCGGACGGGCCCAAGACGTCACCGAACACCAACTCGCCCGTCTCGTTGACCTGGCCGGACACAACCTGCCGTCGGCGGCTACCGTGCACGCCATCCCCATGACAGGCTCCTGCGGCGCCGTCCGATACAGCCTTGCACCCTGGACCCCCGTCCGTCGGCTCCACTCCCATCTCGACACGTCGACTCGCGCCGCGGGGCTGCCCGGCCTACACCCCACCCCGACGCTGCGCCCCCACATCGGCATCGCCTACTCCAACCGAGTACAGCCCGCCGCTGCATGGGGTTCCACGCGGGCACGGCGGGCACGGACAGTGCCCACTACGTCCAGCCCCTTGGCGCTGGACCGAGTCTCGCGACCGCCCTGAACAACGCATTGCGTGCGGGGCGTTGGGACACGGCGGCGATGTTCGACTGTCAGATGCTGCCATGTGAGGCAGACCAGAAAAGGGACGTCTTGTGAGGCGCGGGCCCAGGTTGCCAGGGAGCAACCGGGGACCACACGCGGTGCGCGGTGGTGAGCGATGGAGGACTTCGCGATTTGGTGATCAAGGAGTCGCAGGTTCACATCCTGTCGTCCCGACGGTGCACGAAGGGCCCGCCGACCAGGTCAGCGCCACTTCACCCTGGACCAAGATCGTCTCAACCGGCGGTGAGCCCGCGCGGCCCGGGGCTGTCGGTGAACTACCTGCGCAATAAGGTGAGTTGAGCCTCCGGGCAGTACCCTGTGGTGCTTTGCGGCGACCACAGGGAGATCACGATGCACTACCGGAATCCCCGTTTCGAGCACTGGCCGGTCTACGAGGACATCACCGACACCTACTACCGGCACGGCCGCTTCTTCTACGGCGAGGACCGGGACGGCCACCTGCGGGTGGGGCGCGTCGTGGCCTTCTACCGGTACCTGCATCCCATCAACACCTCTGCCGTCGAGCCGGTCGTGCGCTTCGTCGGCACCGGCGGGGTGGAGGGCGAGCCCGAGTACGTCTCGCTGGGTGAGGTGACCGAGCGGTGGTGGATCGGCCGGACCGCCGAGGACGTCGAAAAGGCGTGGCGGGCGGCATCCACGACCGGGGAGTGGCCGCAGCCGCAGACCGGCGGGCCGGGACAGCACCCCGCGGCACCCTTCTACGTCGATCCGGCGCACTACCTGCTGTACTACGCGGCCCGTGACGACGACCGGTCCTACCTCGGCCGGGTCGTCGGGTGGGATCCGCCGCTGGATCGCAATGAGCTTCCCACGCCGATCGTGCGTCTCTACCAGCCGGACGGCAGCCTGGACGAGGAGGGCCAGTACGAGGGGCTGAACCTGCCGGTCGGCGGTTACGTCGCCGGGACGCTGGATGCAGCCCGGGACTACCTCGACAAGTAGCGCTAACGGGTGCCACATGCCCTGCCGCGCGAGGGGAGGCGCGGCGGGGCGCTGTCGAGCCGCTGTTCGCGGGAAATGCCTGGGCCCGCCGCCATTCGGTGGAGCGCGCCCAGTCGTCGCGATGCGGAATCTCCACGCCCACGGTCGAGTCCACGGCCGATCCGCGCGCACGGCGCGGGTGGCTCACTCGGCGCGTTGTCCGACCCGGAGGACGCTCAGATAGCGGCGTGCTGCTCGGTCGCCCATCCGCGTGCGGACGCGCTCGGCTACCGCGTCGAGCAGGGGCTCACGGATGTCGCGGTCGAGCCTCCGGTACAGCGACAACGAGCGAAGGTGATCGGCAAAGCCGTCTCCGTCGAACCATTGCACGGTCGGGTACCAGCGCACGATCGGGGGGCCGAACAGTCCTCCGGGATCGTCGACCAGGCCCCAGCCCTGGTCGGTGGCGCGCACCTCGTCCTCCAGGGGAGGACGACGCCAGTCGGGGTTCCCGGGGCAGAGCTGCTCGTGGAGATCGGCGGTCTCGGCGTAGAGCTCCTGCTCTCCCGGCCGGCGGACAACGACGTGGCCGAGCACCGCCATCCAGCCTCCGGGACGGAGCACGTCGTGCGCCCGTTGCCAGCCGATCGACGGGTCGACCCAGTGCCACGACGACGCGGCCACGAGAGCGTCGAAGCGTCGGCCGCGATCGTCCCACTCCTCGAACGTCGACGTCTCGACGTCGACGTTGCCGAAGGACGCGATCCGTTGGCGAGCGAGCGCGGCCATCTCCGCGCCCGGCTCGACGGCGGTCACTGAGCAGCCGAGTGCTGCCAGCGAGCGCGTCGCCTGACCGGTGCCGCAGCCCACTTCCAGCACCGACGACCTGTCGTCCGTGCCGGTGACGGCGACAAGGTCCGCGAACAGTTCGTCGGGGTAGCCCGGCCGGACCCGGTCGTAGAGCTCCGGCACGTCGTTGAACACCCGGCCGAGGTCGCGCGGATTCGGGCGCATCTCCGGAGTATCGGTCATGGGCGTACAAGCTATGAGGTTCGTCCACGGGGACGCCACTGGTTTAACGGCGGCTCCTCGACAGCAGCCGTGTCGGTCCTCTCTGTCTGCCCTGCGCGACGGCCCCGCAGCGGTCGCGGCGGTGTGGGACAGGTGGAAGGCCGGGGCGAGGTGCGGCGGGTCGGCGCCGACGGCCAGAGCTTCCCGGAGTGACGCGGCGCATCAAGGGTCAGGCGTGTCGTGCTTGTAGGCATTTGCGCATTTCGCGATGCTTGACGCGACATTGGTCGGCATCGTGTGGAGGCGTTTCATGGGTTCATCACGTGGTGTCAGCCGGCGTGCGCTGCTGGCGTCGGCCCCGGCGCTGGCGACGGGGGCGCTGCTCGCGCCCCGGGCCGCAGCCGCGCCCGCGCCGTTCCCGCAGCCGCCGGTCATCCGCTCCAAGGGCGGCGTCCTGTCGACCTCTCTGCGGGTCGCGTTCACCCGCGGCGTGCTGCCCGGCGTCGGCAACGTCAACCTCCGGCTCTACAACGGGCATGTGAACGGGCCGACACTTCGGCTGCGCCCGGGCGACGTCCTCGACCTGGAGCACGTCAACGACCTGCCGCCCAACCCCGACCAGACCTCCCACGCCGACCACAACGTCCCGCACAAGTTCAACTCGATCAATGTTCACACTCATGGCCTGCACGTCTCGCCGACGGGGAACGCGGACAACGTCTTCCGCGAGTTCACCCCCTACGACCCGCGCAACGGCCTGAACACGCGCAGCTACCGCAGCCGGATCGAGATTCCCGCGGATCACGAGGGCGGCACGTTCTGGTACCACCCCCACGTACACGGAGCAGCCGCCGTCCAGTTGTCCAGCGGGCTGGTGGGCGCCCTGATCGTCGAGGGGGCCATCGACCAGGTCCCGCAGGTGGCCGCCGCGAGCGACCTGGTGATGTGCGTCGGCGAACTGAAGCTCGCCCGGGGCCAGGTACCCGACCTGCACGCCGAGGACGATCTCAGCTCGGTTCCCTCGACCTTCGTCGTGAACGGGAACTACCGGCCGCAGGTGCGGCTGCGGGTGGGCGAGGTCCAGCGCTGGCGCCTGGTCAACGCCTCCGCGTTCACCGTCCTGCCGATCGAGGTGGAGGGGCACACCCTGCACCAGATCGCCATGGACGGCATCGCCTTCACCCGGCCCGTGGAGCGCGAGCGCGTCACCCTGGCCATGGGCAACCGCGCGGACGTCATGATCCGCGCACAGCGCCCGGGCAACTACCGGATCATGGCCGGGGACACCCTGCTGGCCACCGTGACCGTGCAGTCGGGACCCGGCGTACGGATGGACCTGCCCACCGA
Source organism: Streptomyces sp. NPDC025721 (assembly GCF_055558595.1). NCBI lineage: Bacteria > Bacillati > Actinomycetota > Actinomycetes > Kitasatosporales > Streptomycetaceae > Streptomyces > Streptomyces sp. NPDC025721. The sequence goes on from NZ_JBVHMF010000033.1 coordinate 22,868, forward strand.
GCTGCCCGGCCCCGCGCCGTTCATCGACCCTGCCGAGGTGACCCGGCGCCGGGCCCTGACCTTCCACAGCGACATGGACGCCTTCCCCGGACAGGCGTTCACCCACGCCTTCCGCATCACCGGTGACGGCGCGACCCCCGCCACCCGCGACGCGGCTGACCCGTCGGATCCGACCTACGGGCGATTCGACCCCTCCTACGTCAACCACACGCTGCGGCTCGGCGACACCGAGGAATGGACGCTCACCAACGACTCCGCCAGCCACGCCAATCACCCCTTCCACCTGCACACCAACCACTTCCTGGTCACCGCCGTCGACGGCCGCGCACTCGACACACCCGTCTGGCAGGACACCGTCGCCATCAACAAGTCCGGCTCGGTGACCCTCCGCGTCCGCTTCAAGGACTTTCCCGGCCGGGCCCTGGTGCACTGCCATCACCTCCAGCACGAAGACCGCGGCATGATGCAACTCATCGAATACGTCTCCTGACCAGGGCGGGGACCAAGCCTGTTGCTCGACGCCCGGCCGGCCCTCCTCGGTCGTCCCTGCCCCGGAGACCGGCCGTCGAGCCGCTCTTCACCGCAGGCCAGCGGACCGAGGGCGATCCGGAGACCCCGACCGTGCTGGACGCCGCCTACACCGCCCGTCGGTGCCCGCCACCAGGTGGTCGGGGCAGCGGGCAGCGCTCTGCGGCTCACGGATGCCGGGGACGCTGCCAGGGCGAGGTTGCGCGCGCTGGTGACCGAGCTGCGCGGTGTGGTCCACGAGGGCATCAGCGACGAAGGGTACGTAGCCGCGCTCAAGGCGCTGCGCAAGATGGTCGCCAACGTCCAGCGCAGCAAAGCCTCCGGGCCGGCTTCTTCCTCTCGGCCTGCCTGCGAACCGGTCGGGGGAGACCATGTGCGTAGGGTGCAGAAGCCGGTTGACGGCGGCGCTGGCCAGCGTCTTGGGCTTGGTCGAATCGACGTCTGAGGGGTACAGGTTCGAGGCGGCGCACGCCGAGCGGGCGAACGGGACCGTCGTGGGCACGGTGGCCATGGGATGCGTCCGTCGGTGAGGTCGGTAGCCTGCCGTCATGGTTTCGGGCGAGGGGGCCGGGCACATCGGTGCCGATCTTGAGGGTCAGGGCTGGGGTGTGACGCGTGCCTGGGTGGAGAAGGGGCTGTCAGCGGCCGAGCGCATCGAGGACGTCGTACGGTTGCGTGGCGGCTGGACGTCGGAGATGCGCCGCCTGGGCATCTGCGGGCCGGGCGGTCGACGCTCACTAGTCCTGCGGTCCTTTGCGAAGCCCTTCTTCGTCCGGCACGCGGAGGGCCTGCTGACCCGCGAGGCAGCCGTCCTGCGCCTGCTCGGCGACACGGACGTGCCCGCAGCCACGCTTGTGGCGGTGGACGCAACGGCGCGCTACTGCGACCATCCCTCCTTGCTGATGTCCCTGCTGCCCGGGACCGTGCGCCTGGGCGATGAAGGGGCCGAGCGGCGTGCCGAACTGCTTGCCCGTCAATTGCTGCGCATCCACCGGCTGCCGGTGACCGCGGAGGCCCGGCCGCGCACCTATCAGGCGTGGACCTCTCCCGAGCGGGTGAGCCCGCCCGAAGACACCGAGCGGCCTGAGCTGTGGCAACGGGCCGTGGACGTGATCCGCCGCGAGCCCCCGGACTACCGGGCCTGTTTCCTGCACCGGGACTTCCATCCCGGCAATGTCCTCTTCACGGGTGACGGCGACGGTCTGCGGATCAGCGGCGTCGTCGACTGGGTGGAGACCTCCTGGGGGCCGGCCGACCTGGACGTGGCCCACTGCTCGACGGCCCTGGCCCTGCTGCACGGCGTTCCCGCGGGCATGCGCTTCGCCGACCGCTACCTCGATGCGGGAGGAACGCTGGCCGAGGACCGCGCCGCTCATCTCTACTGGCGTCTGCTGGACGCGTTGGCCTTCGCTCCGGACGCCGAGAAGGTCGCCATCCCCTGGCGCGAGGTGGGCCGTGCTGATCTGACCCCCACCGTGCTGACCAGGCGGCTGGAGGGATACCTCCAGGCCCTTTTCGACCGGTACGCATGAATCCGGACCGGTGGCCCGGCCGCCAGCGGTCCTGGGCGGACGCGATCAGCGGCGGTCTCCCGCTGCGGCAAGCGGCTCAGCCACGCGGGAGCGGTGGGCGTTGACCGTCTCGTCAACTGCCTGACCGAGGTTGGCCCCAGGAGAAACCGGTCCCCGACCCGCGGTGCAGGCGGCGGCGGAGTTGCCGTAGAGCGCGGACTGCGAGGCACCGGTCGGCGAGGTCGTAGGTGGTGTGCGGCACCGAGGCGACCGGCTGGGCCTGGTCGGTGTTGGGCGCGGCCAGCAGGGTCCGCGTCGCGGAGGGGTAGGACAGCCGGGCCACCGAGTCGCCGGGCCGCACCGGCGGCTGGGCTGGTGATCGACGTCAGCTTGTGCGCGGTGTAGCCGAAGGACGTCGTGCGGTTGAGGGTGTCGTTCACCGAGGCCAGGTCCCCGGAGCCGTTGACGGCGTAGGTCACGGTGCGGACCGTACCGTCGGATGCCGTCTGCTTCAGGGGCGCCGTAGCGCCATTGAGCAGATCCCGCGCCCCGCCAGCGGCATACGTCTCCGCGAAGAACTTCGCCGTGACCTTCCTCATGACATGAGCCGCGTTATCCGGGGAACGGCCGTGCGCGGCCGGAGAAGCGAGGCCGCCCGGCCAGGGGGAGGCGCAATGCGCAGGAGAGGCCGAGGCGCGGGAGGGGCGGCGACGCCGCCTCGTGCTCGGGGGGCGGGGCGTTTTGGCTTCGGCGCCGTCGACCAGAAGGGTTTGACCCGGTTGGTGGGCTTGGCGTCTCTCGTGATCGTCGGTGGTACGGGGGGCGGAAGGGGCGTCGCTTCGCGGGGGAGCGGAGCGGCGGCGCCTCGGGGGATCACCCGGCTGCCTCTCACCCGTATGGCTTAGAGTTCCGCGAGGATCGCTTGATCCCGTTGAGAGAGGATTCCCTGTGGCTGGCAAAGACATCGCTAAGCGCTTGATCGGTCTGCTGTCCGTCCGGGGTGAGGATCTGGCCGCCGAGTGGGCCGACAAGGTGACCGGTTCGCTCGGCGGACGGGTGAGCCGTTCCGAGGTCGAGCGGGAGCTCCGGGAGATCTACGCCGCGCTGCTGGCCGCGCTCGGCAGCGGGAGCGTGGACGGGCACGACGAGGCGTTCGGCGAGGTACGTGCGCTGCTGACCGAACTGTCGCGGAACCGGGCCATGCAGGGCTTCGCTCCCACCGAGACCGCCGTGAGCGTGTTCGCGCTCAGGGAGGTCCTGGCGCCGGCGCTGGAGGGCGAGGACAGCGACCCGCAGGCGTACCTGCAGTTCGCCGCGCTGCTGGACACGCTCGGGCTGTTCACCATCGAGGTCTACACCCGTACCCGCGAAGGGCTGATCGCGGCGCAGGCGGAGCAGTTGCTGGAGCTGTCCACCCCGGTCGTGAAGCTGTGGGACGGCGTGGTCGGCGTCCCGCTGGTCGGAACCCTGGACTCGGCGCGCACCATGGTGGTCATGGAGAAGATGCTCCAGGCACTGATCGACACCGGGTCGGAGCAGGCGATCATCGACATCACCGGTGTGCCCGCCGTGGACACCGAGGTCGCCCAGCATCTGCTGAAGACCGTCGTGGCGGCCCGGCTCATGGGCGCCGAGTGCACGATCTCCGGCATCCGCCCGCAGATCGCCCAGACCATCGTGGCGCTGGGCATCGACTTCGGTGACATCGTCACCAAGGCCACGCTGGCGGACGCCCTGCGGCACGCGCTGCGCCGTTCCGGAGTCACGGTCTCCCGTACGGCACCGCAGGCCGGTGGCCGATGAGCGAGCAGGTACCCGTCCTGCGGATCGGGCAGGTACTTCTGGTCTCGATCCAGACCGACCTCGACGACCAGGCCGTGATGCGACTCCAGGACGACCTCGCCGCCGCGGTGGTGGACACCGGCGCGCACGGGGCGATCATCGACATCACCGCCGTGGAGATCGTCGACTCGTTCGTCGGCCGCATGCTGGCCACCATCGCCAACCTCGCCCGGCTGCTGGACGCCCAGACCGTCGTGGTGGGCATGCGCCCCGCCGTCGCGATCACCCTGGTCGAACTCGGCCTCTCGCTCGGCAACGTACGGACCGCGCTCACCTTGGACAAGGGCCTGCGCATGCTCGAACACGACCGCGTCGGGCACGGCTTCGAAAGCACCGTGCCGGACGCAGCGGCTGACGCATGAACGGCGCCTCCCGTACCCCGGAGGTACTGGAGATCACCGCCACCACCCAGGTCGTACAGGCCCGCCAGTTGGTGCGCGCGCTGGCACAGGAATGCCGGTTCTCCCTGGTGGAGCAGACCAAGCTGATCACCGCGGCCAGTGAACTGGCCCGCAACACCCTCATCCACGGCGGCGGGGGCACCATGACCGCACTGCTGGTGGAGCAGCACGGACGGCGCGGCGTGCGGCTCGTCTTCACCGACGACGGACCGGGCATCGCGGACATCGACCTGGCGATGACCGACGGCTGGACCTCGGACAGCGGAATGGGCCTGGGACTGCCCGGTTCCAAGCGGCTGGTCGACGACTTCGTACTGGAGACGACGCCCGGCGAAGGCACCACCGTCACCATCACCAAGTGGGTCCGATGACGACCCCCGGTTCCCCCGGGCTGGCCGACTGCGAGGACGTGGCCTGGTTCCGCGACCGGCTCGACGCCGCGCGTGGCGCGGCGGCGGCGCTCGGCCGCCGGATCGGCCTGGGCGATCAGCGCACCGCCGAGTTGGTCCTGGCCGTCTCGGAACTGGCGGCCAACATCACCAAGCACGCCGTCGACGGCTCCCTGCTGCTGCGGGTGCTGCGCAGCCACGCCGAGTCCGCGGGGAACGTGGTGGCAGGTGTGGAGGTGATCGCTGTCGACAGCGGTCCCGGCATGGCCGACGTCTCCGCCGCCCTGCGGGACGGGATGTCGACCGCGGGCACGCTGGGCATCGGCCTGGGCGCCGTACAGCGTCTCGCCGACACCTTCGACATCCACTCCCAACCGGGCGTCGGCACCGTCCAGTTGGCCCGCTTCTGGCCGCGCTCCGCGGCGCCCGCCACGGCCGGGGAACCCGCCGTCGGAGGCATCACCCGCCCGATCAGCGGCGAACAGTCCTGCGGCGACGCGTGGGCCGCGCGTATGGACGCGCGGACAACGGCGCCGCGCGGCCAAGCGCCGACAGCCCCTGACCAGGCCGCCGGCGCACCGCCCAGTTGGTCGGACCTGACCAGCCCCCGTCCCACCGCGGTCAGCGCCGCGGACGCCGGCCTCCGGGCCGGTCCGTGGCCGGGTTCGGGCGGCCGTCCGGCGTCGGCACACGGAGGCGACCGTCCGGCGTCGGCACACGGGGGCGGCCGTCCTGCGCCCGTGCACGGGGGCGGACGTCCCGCGTCGGTGCGCGGAGGCGGACGTCCCGCGCCCGTGCGGGGCGCCGTGCCAGGGCCCGGCGAGGGCCTGCTCGTCATGTCCTGCGACGGACTGGGCCACGGCCCGCTGGCCGCACTGGCCGCACAGGCGGCCGTCCAGGCGTTCCGCACCGGATCCGGTCATACGCCCGAGCAGGTGATGGAAGAAGTGCACCGCGCCCTACGCGGCACCCGCGGCGCCGCCGTGGCCGTCGCCCGTCTCGAGCCCGACGGGCGGGTGCTGTTCTGCGGCGTCGGAAACATCACCGCGGTCCTGCTCACCCGGACCACCCGCACCACGTTGCTGTCCCACCCCGGCATCGTCGGCCACCAGACGCACCAACTGCGCACCCATGAATACCGGATGCCCGCACAGGGGGCGCTGGTGATGCACTCCGACGGGCTCAGCGAACGCTGGAAAGGCGCCGATCTGGCCGGGATGCTGCACCATCCGCCCGCGGTGATCGCCACGGGGCTGCTGCGCCTGGCCGCGACCCGCCGTGACGACGCCAGCGCAGTGATCGCCAAAGCGGCCCAGTGAGCCCGCCCGTGTCCGACCGCCTCAGCCCGACCCCCCTGCTGGTCACCCCCATCAGGACCGAGCGGGACGTGTTCGCGCTGCGCCGCCACGCCAAGACCATCACCGAGGCGGTCGGCCTGGACAGCCGCGACCAGGTACGTCTGGCCACCGCGGTGAGCGAACTGGGCCGGGACCTGCTCCGCCCCGCGGTGAGCGAACCGGGCCGGGACCTGCTCCGCCCGGCGCCGATGACCGCGGTCTTCAGCATGCGGCAGGAACCGCCCGTTCTCCTCACCGTGTTGCAGTGGGGCGACGACCGCGCCCCCAGCCGCGAGTCGCTGACGGCCGTCACCCGGCTGCTGCCCCAGACGCGTTACGAGACCGCCCCCGCCGCTCCCGCGCGGCCCCCGTCGGGCCCCGGCCGCGTCGAGATCGCCTGCCCGATCCCCGAACTCGCCGCCCGCGACCTGAGGATTGAGCAGGTCCGCTCGCTCCTCGCGTCCGCGAGCCCGGCCAGCGCGATCGACGACCTCCAGGCCCAGACCCGCGACCTGATCGCCTCACTCCAGGAAGCACACGCCCAGCGCGACGAACTCGAACGGCTCAACGACGAACTGACCGAGACCAACGCCGGCGTCATGGCCATGTACGCGGAACTCTCCGTCGAGCACAAAGACGTCGTCGAGCGCTACAGCCAGGAACACGAGCTCGCCCTGGCTCTGCAGAGTACGTTCCTGCCCGCCACCCTCCCACAGGTCCCCGGCGCCGAACTCGCCGTGCGCTACCTGCCCTCCGCCACCACGGCCGAGATCGGCGGTGACTTCTACGAAGCCGTCGACACCTCCCGAGGGCTCCTCCTGGCAGTCGGTGACGTGGTCGGCCATTCCCTGCAAGCCGCCATGGTCATGGGCGAACTCCGCCACGCACTGCGCGCCTACGCCGCCCAGGACCACCCCCCGCACGTACTGCTGGAGCAGCTCGACCGCCTCCTGGGCCTTCATCGGCCCGGATGGACCGCCACCGTCTGCATCGCGCTGGTCGAGCCCGGCAACGCCTGCCTGCGTATCGCCAACGCGGGCCATCTCCCGCCGCTGCTCCTCCACCCCGACGGCACCTATCGCTACCTGACCGAACACGGCCCGCTGCTGGGCCTGGGCCTGCCCCATCCCCCCGCCACCGCGCACCCCGTCGAACCCGGCAGCCGACTCCTCATGATCACCGACGGGCTCATCGAGACCCGCGACAGCATCCTGGACAAACGCCTCGAACTCCTCGCCGCCACCGCCGCGGCCGGCCCCCGAGAACCCGACGCCCTGTGCTCGGAACTGCTCGACACCTTCGGCGCCGAGCCCGACGACGACATCATCGTCTTCACCACCCGCCTCACCCCGCCGCCAGCGGAGGGGTGAGTGTCGCCGTCGGCCGTGGTCCTGCCCGGGGCCGGGCCGGGCCGTGCCGCCGGGTGAGACCCGCCGCACCCCCGGCGATCGACGGTGTCGACGGCCCCTGCCGCCGACTTCGGCGATGACGTGGGGGCCGTACAGGGTTGCCAGCACCCGGCATCGTGGTCCGTTGCTCCGTCCTGTCATCATGACCACGGCGCGGGAGTGGCGGCGTCGTGGTCCGCATGAGGGCATCCGCGCCATGTGCCTTCCACCGGTGCTGTGCCGCCTCGCTCCGATGTGCGCGAGCATGCCGGGCGCAAGAGCGCTCGCCTGAGACAGGAGCCGTAATGGCACTGAAGATACGCACACCGAAGACTGCCGCCGTGGCGCTCGCCGCCACCGTGGCCGCGGTCTCGTTGGGCACCGCCCTTCCCTCGGCCGCCGCCGGGTACACCGCGTCGGCGGGACCGTGGAGCGCGGCCGTCGCCCTGACCGGAGCGGACGGCCAGCAGACTCTCATCGATGTCCAGGTGGCCGGTGACGGCGCCGCGTTCGCGCTGTGGCGGGACAAGGCCGCCGGGGCCACCGGTTGGGACTTCCGGACCGCCGTACGGCCTGCCGGAACCACGACATGGAGTGCGCCGCACACCCTGGCGACCGGGCGTGCCGAGAATTCCGCGGCCGCCCTTGCCGTGAGCGCCGACGGACGGGCCGTGGTGTCCTGGCTGGACGGCAGTGGCACGGACGGTTCGCTGGTCGCCCTGGCCGCGGGCTGGAACCCGGCCACGGCGACCTGGTCCGCCCCGGCCACCCTCGCCGCCTGGGACGGCCTGGACATGTCCACGCCCCGCCTGGCCGCGGCGGCCGACGGCACCTTCACCGCCGTATGGGACCAGGGCGACGGGTACCGTAACTACGATGTGAGAACCGCCGCCCTCGCCCCCGGCGACCAGGCGTGGTCCGCACCCCGGACGCTGGCTTCCACCACGACCGGATCCCTCTGGAGCATCGACCTCGCGGTGGCCCCCGGCGGCGCCGCCACCGCGGTCTGGGATGAACTCAACCGTTTCACCGGCGAGCACACGGTCTCCACCGCCACCCGCACCTCGGCCCGGTCCAGTTGGAGCGGTGCCTCCGTGCTGCCCGGCACCGACGCCACGTCAAGCGACGTACAGGTGGCGATGGACGCCAAGAACGCCTCCACCGTGCTGTGGCGCAACGGCGCCAACGACCTCAAATCCGCCACCCGCACCGCTCCTTCGGGTAGCTGGAGCGCAGCTCAGACCGCCGTTTCCGCCATCAACTACAGCGACGGAAGCGAACCGTTGGCCGCGCCCAACGGTGACGTCACCTACGTGTGGACGGGCTGGAGCCCCACCGCCGGTGTCCCCATTGTGCAGACCGTGACCCGTACCGCGAGCACCGGGACCTGGTCGGCGCCGAAGACGCTGTCCACCGGCTACGTGAACTGGCGGGTGGACGCCTCCATCGGCGCTGACGGAACCGTGCAGGTCGTGTGGCCGCAGGTGCCGAGCATCGACAACGGCAACGACCACTACCTCGAGTGGGCGGTGCGCGCCGACGGCACCTGGAGCCAGGCCACCGCTTTGAACAGCACACCTGTCGTCGACGTCCCCAACACCGACGCCCTCGCAGGCGAGGTGGCTGCCGGACCGGACGGCCGGGCCACGGTGCTGTGGCGCAAGGCCGAGTACGTCGGCAGCGGCGGCTACACCTCCCAGGTGTGGTCCGAGGCGCAGACCCTGTCGATGGTCAAGCCACAGATCACCACCAGCGCAGCGGTGAGCGGAACGGCCCGAACCGGCTCCACCCTCACCTGCTCCGCCGCCTGGAACGGCACCAACGCCAAGGCCGCCTTGGCCTGGCTGCGCGACGGCGCGGTCATCTCCGGTGCCACCGCCAAGACCCGCGTCCTCACCTCTGCCGACTACGCCCACAAGGTGTCCTGCCGGGTCACGGTCAGCAACGGCGCGGGCTCCGTCGCTTCCACCTCGCCCGCGCGGAAGGTCGAGGTCGGCCCCGCGCTGAAGACCACCACCGCGCCGTCGATCTCCGGCTCCGTCAAGGTCGGTCACAAGCTGACGGCTGCCCGCGGCACCTGGTCGCCGTCCGCCACTTCCTACACGTACCAGTGGAAGCGCAACGGCAAGACCATCAAGGGTGCGACCAAGTCCGCCTACGCCCTGGTGAAGGCCGACCGCGGCCGGAAGATCACGGTCACGATCACGGCCCACCGCAGCGGCTGGACCAATGGCGCGGCCACCACAAAGCCCGTCACCGTGCGCTGACCCGACGCGGGCCGGTACCACCGGCCCGCGTCCGCCGGTCCGGAGCCCGGTCGACTCAGAGGTGGTGGGCCAGCCCCGAGTCGGCATGTCCAGGTGGGCGAACGCCGCGCGCGTCAGCGCCGGAGGCCGGGCGACGCCACGGCGGCGACCGGGGCCGAAGGGTCGGCCTCCGTGCCCGGTCGCCTGCCTCGCTGACCCGCGGGGACGGTGTTCCGTGAGGTGCGCCGCCCGCTGACGGGATCAGCGGGGGCGGTTCAGCCGATGCCGAGGCGGCGCATTGTCAGGCAGGCCAGGGCCACGTCGCAGGCGGCGACGCCCTGGACGATGCCGAGGACCCGCTCGTCGGGGTGCGTGCGGCCGGGGAGGGAGCCGGCGGCGACGGCGGGGAGGGAGCCGGTGAGCCGGGCGTCAAGGGTCCGCGGGGGCAGGCCCGCCGCGAGCCAGGAGGCGACCGAGCCGATCTCCCGGGCGTAGCCGAGATCGTCGACGAAGAAGCGGTCGGCCGTCCCGGTCCCGTGCCCGGTGGCCTCCGGTGCGAGCACGGCTCCCGCGACGCTTCCGCACCCGGCTGCCTCGGCGGCATCGGGGGCGGGGGTCCGGGTGCCGTACGGCGTCGGCCCAGTCACGATCTCGGCCGCGATCTCCGCGCCGCCGCCGAGGCCGAGCAGCGTGACGCCGGGCCCGAAGTGCCGCGGGTGGACGACGGGTTGGCGGGCCGAGGTGAGGGCGACGACGATGTCCGAGCCCGGTGCGGCGGCGTCCAGGCCGTCGTACGGGGTGAGGGTGGCGCCCGGTGCGACGGGCTGCCGGGCGACGAAGTCGGCGGCGGAGCCGGCCGTGCGCGCCACCACCCGGATCTCCTCCAGCGCGAACGCCTCGGCGAACGCGGCCGGGACGAAGGCGGCGATCTGTCCGGCACCGACCAGCGTCAGCACCTTGCTGTCGGGCCGGGCCAGCAGCCGCGCGGCGACGGCGGCGGAGGCCGCCGTCCGCAGCCGGTGCAGCCAGGTCTCCTCGACGGCGACCAACGGGCGGCCGGACTCGGTCTCCAGCACCAGGCACCAACTGTTGCGCCCGGCGGTGTGGGTCGGGGTGACCCGCACCCCGGCGACCCCGTACCGGTCGAGCAGCGCGCCCTTGAGGCCGAAGCCCCGCGTGCCGCCGCTCACGCCGAGCCGGGTGATGGTGGGGGCGGACAGGGAGAGCCGGTCGGCGCCGAAGTCGGCGTAGGTGGCCTCGACCACCTCCAGCGCGTCGGCGACGGTGATCACCGACCGTACGTCGGCGTCACCCACCATGGGCAGGGTCGGCAGGCTCATACGGCGCCACCCGCCGGGGAGGCCGCGACGGAAGCCGGTACGCCGCGCGGCGGCACGTCGGTGGCCGGCGCGCCGGAGACGGGCGGTCCGACGATCGCGACGCACAGGCCGCCCCCGTCCGGTGCCTGGTGGACGGAGTTGGCGGAGATGAACATCCGCCCGGTGCCGAGCACCGCTCCCGCCACCCCGCTCATGATCGCCCGGACGTGCTTGTCCGGGTCCAACTGGCTGGTCAGCACGGTGGTCCGGGCGCCACGCAGAGTGCCGTCCCGCCGGTTGCCCGCCTTGATCAGCAGAGCCGCGACCTGTCCCGGCTCCCGTACCGTCCCGTCGGCGGTCAACTCCGTGCCCGCCGCGGCCAGGACGCGGCGGATGCCGGGCGCGTCCAGGACGTCGGCGAGCAGTCCGGAGACGATCCGGAGGTCGCCGCCCGCGCCGGGGCGGTTGCCGAACACCAGGACCTCGACACACGCGGCCTCCGAACTGGAGAAGACCATGGTGCGGCGCGAGTGCAGGGTCAGGTCACGGCCGAAGGCGGCCGGGACGACGTCGGCCCGCTCCACCTCGCCGAGCGCGAGCGCCGCGCCGAGGGCGCCGACCGCCTTGGCCTCGGCGGAGGTGACCCGCATGGGCTCGTCGTGTGCGGTCAGCGGCGTCTTGACGACGGCCAGCGCGACGTCGGCGGGGTCGAGACCCGCGTCCGCGACGGCCTCCGCGACGGCCTGCTCGGCCAGCGCGACGTGTTCGGCCGAGCCGATCTCGGAACCGCGGATCCGGCGGCTGCGCCCTATGCCCACGCAGAGCGTGCCCGCTGGGCCGGGCGCCCCGCGAGGAGCCGGGGCCGCCTCCCCGCCGGTGGACTCCGCGTCGTCCGTCACGGCAGCGGCCTCTGCGGCACCCGCGCCGTCCGCGTCGTCCGCGTCGTCCAGCTCGACGACGAGATAGCCGAACGGCGTCATCGCCCCCTCGGCGCCCGTGGAGTGCAGGAACACCGAGCGTTCCAGCAGGTCCCCGCCGCCGTGCGCGAGCACGGCCTCCCGGGCCCGCCAGGACGCGAGTTCGCGTGAGAAGTCGTTGGTCTCGGCGCTGCCCTCGGTCTTCACCAGCAGAGCGAGCCGCCGTATCCGTGCCGGGTCGTGGGCGCTGAGCACCGCCACCAGCCCGTCGGTGTCACCGGGCCCCGCGGTGTCGAAGGAGTCGATCCTGACTGTCATGCTCGGGCGCCTTTCGGAAGGGGGGCGGCGACAGCCGGCCAGCGGTCGGCCCAGCCGTACGCGGCCTCGTAGTCGGATGCGAGGTCCAGCAGCGCCCGGTCCGCGCCGTACGGGCCGACGAGCTGGAAACCGATCGGCAGGCCGGCCGGGGACGGCGGTCCCGGCAGGCTGAGAGCGGGCACACCGGTGGCGTTGGCGATGCCGGTGAACACCCGCTGGTAGGGCGGGGCGAGCTGGTCGGCGGCCCAGGGCATCGCCCCGGCGACCGGGGTGAGCAGCAGGTCGGTGCCGGTGAAGAAGTCGGCGAGCTGCGCGAACAGATCACGGAAGGCGTCGAGCGCGTCCACGTAGTCCGCGGCGCTCAACGAGCGGCCGTGCTCGACCATCGGCGGGTAGATGTCGCCGACCGCCGCGCGCCAGTCCGGGTGACGGCGCATCAGCCAGGCCAGGCCGGTGGTGCCGATGGTCCGCCAGTGGGTGTCGAACCGGCCGAAGTCGAAGGGCACTTCGCCGGTCTCCACCCGGTGGCCGAGCGCGCTGAGCCGGTCGGCCGCGGCCGTCAGCGACGCGGTGATCTCCGGTTCGACCGGATAGTCGCCGAACCGCCCCACCATCCTGATCCGCAGCGACCGGCCGCGGAAGGCGGGGCCGTCCGGCACACCGAGCGAACGGCGGTCCCGCGCGTCGGGCCCGGCCACCGCCCCGAGCAGCGCGGACAGGTCCGCCACCGTACGGGCGGCTGGTGCGATCACCTCCAGGTCGTGCAGCACGGTCGGCAGGCCGTCGAGCCGGGCGACCCGGCCCAGCGTCGGCTTGAGCGCGACCAGCCCGCAGTACCCGGCCGGCCAGCGGATCGAGCCGCCGCCGTCGGTGCCCAGCGCCACCGGCCCGACGCCCGCGGCCACCGCCGCCGCGCCGCCGCCGGTGGACGCGCCGGTGGTGAGCGCGGGATTCCACGGGTTGCGGGTGGTGCCGTGCAGCAGGGTGCTGACATTGCCGAGACCGAGGGTGAACTCCGAGACATTGCTCTTGCCGAGGATCACCCAGCCGCCGGCCCGCAGCCGTCCGACGCACAGTTCGTCGCGCTCCGGTGTGCGGTCGGCGTAGAGCCGGCTGCCCCAGGCGCAGGGCATCGCGGCCACCGGGATGTTGTCCTTGACCGTGAGCGGCACGCCGTCGTACGCGCTCAACGGGGTTCCCGCGCGCCACCGTTCACCGCTGGCGGCGGCGGACCGCCGGGCGGCGTCGAAGGCGCGGTGGGCGAAGACGTTCAGACGCCGGTCGACCTGCTCGGCGTGCTCGACCACCGCTTCCAGCACTTCGGCGGGCGTGGCCGAGCCTTCGGCATAGGAGGCGGCGAGTTGCCGCGCCGAGCGGCGCCACAACGGCTCGGAGCCGGACTCCCCGGTCGACGGCCCGGCCTGCCCGGCCGTCACTTCTTGGGCTCCAGCGTCCAGTAGAGGGTCACGGGCTCCGGGGTGAAGGTCAGGCCGGAGACCCCTGAGGCGCTGACCAGGGTGCGGCCGGTGACCACCAGCGGCAGATACGCGGCGTCCTGCGCGGCGAGTTGCTGGATCTTCTCGTACGCCTGGTCACGCGCCGGGCTCGGCGCCGCCATGGCGAACTCGCCCTGGAGCCGGTCGATCTCCGGGATGCTGGTGCGGGAGAAGTTCACGACCCCGCCGGTCACGGTCCACAGCTTCACCGGGGTCTTGGCGTCCTCCACGTACGTCGACAGCGTGGTGAGCACCATGCCGTCGTCGGCGCTGCCGCCGGTCTTGGCGGTGGCGCGGCCGATGATCGAGGTGATCAGCGCGGCCGAGGTCTGCGGCTGCAGGGTGACGTCGACGCCGATCGGCTTGAGCGCGCTCTTGATGAGCTGGGCGGCGGTCGCGAAGTCGGTGTTCTCGCTGGGGTAGCGGAGCTTGGTGGAGACCGACGGGTTCCCGGCCTGCGCCATCAGGCTCTTGGCCTTCGCGGCGTCGCCGTAGTCCTTCCACGCGGCGCTGTAGCCGGGGGCGCCGGCGGAGACGTAGGAGTCGGCACGCTCGGCCTGGCCGTAGTAGACATTCTTCACCAGCGCGTCGTACGGGAGTGCCTCGGCGACGGCGCGCCGCACCAGCGGGTTCTTGAACGGGCCCGCGTCGGAGGCGAGTTGGAGGTAGAGGTAGCTGGAGGTGTTGGCGTGCTGGACGTTGAAGCCGGCCGACTTCAGCGAGGTCGCGTCCCGGGGGCTCAGGCCGTACTGGGCGATGTTGACGCTGCCGCCGCGCAACAGGCCCGCCACATTGCCATCGTTGACGACGCGCAGTGTCACGGCGGAGAACTTCGGCGCGTTCAGGGCCGCCCCGGGCACCGCCGCGAGATTCAGCGACTGGCCGGTCTGCCGGCTCTTGACGTAGTACGGGCCGCTGCCCGCCACGTGGCTCTTCAGCCACTCGGCGGCGATCGGGTCGGACGGGCCGGCGTTCTTGAGGGCGGCGGCGGAGTCGATGACGCCGTACCAACAGGTGCGCAGCGTGGCGATGTTGACCTCGCTGGCCTTGATCGGTTTGCCCGCGCTGTCCTGGTAGCGAATGGCGACGTGGGTGGCGTCGGGGGCGGTGATCTGCGCGGCGTCGAAGACACCGCTGTTGTTCAGCTCGACGGCGCCGTTGAGCTTCAGCGCCCGCTGGAGCGACCAGACGGCGTCCTTGGCGGTGACCGGGTTGCCGCTGGGGTAGAACTTCAGGCCGTCGCGGAGAGTGAAGGTGACGGTGTCCCCGGCGATGGTCCAGGAGGAGGCGAGGGCGGGTGCGGCGGCGAGGCCGCTGGAGGCGGAGTGGCCGCCCTGGGCCGTGGTCTTGTAGCCCACCAGGTTCTGGTAGACGTTCATCGCCAGCTCTTTGTCCTGGTCGGTGTTGACGTTGCCCGGGTCCATGGTGGAGATGTCGCTCGGCCAGGCGGCGACCAGCGCCGCGGGCGGTTTGGCGGCGCTCTGTCCGGTGGTGCCTGCCGAGGACGAACAGGCCGTCAGGACGGCGGCGACCGCGACCGCGGCCGTACCGGCCAACAGCCGGGCGCGCCGCGGAGATCTACTGGTCATCTGAGTCTTGCCTCTCTCTTCGCGCGGCCGAGAGGTCGGCGCTGACCTGTCGGTGGGTGATGGGGCAGGCGGCGTCGTGCGTGCCGCCGAAGGACAGTTGCGGGGGCCTACCGGCCGTGCAGGACTCCTCCGCCAACGGGCAGCGGGGGGCCAGCGCGCAGCCGGCGGACAGGTCGAAGGGGCCGGGGTTCTCGCCGCTGAGCCGGATGGCGCGGGTGTGGCCGCCGTACGCGGCGACCGGGGCGGCGTCCAGCAGCGCGCGGGTGTAGGGGTGAGCGGGACGGCGCAGCACCTCCTCGGTGGTGCCGGACTCCACGACCCGGCCCACGTACATCACCTGCACGCGGTGCGCGATCCGGCGTACGGCCTGGAGGTCGTGCGAGATCAGCAGGTAGGCGATGCCGGTCTCGCGCTGGAGGCGGGCCAGCAGGTCCAGCACGACGCCCCGGGTGGAGGCGTCGAGCGAGGCGGTGGGCTCGTCGAGGATGACGGCCCTGGGCTGGACGGCCAGCGCGCGGGCGATGCCGATCCGCTGCCGCTGACCGCCGGAGAGCGCGGCCGGCCGCCGGTCCAGGAGGTCCTCGGACAGCTCAACTGAGGCCAGCAGCTCACGGATTCGGGCCTCACGCCGAGGCGCGGGCATCCGCAGGTGCAGCCGCAGCGGCTCGTCCAGGATCGAGCGGATCTTCTGCCGGGGGTCGAGGGAGGAGCGGGGGTCCTGGAAGACCATCTGCACGTCCCGGTACACCTCGCGCCGGTCGCGGAAGGACGACAGCGGGCGCCCGGCGACGGTCACCCGGCCCGCGGCCGGTTCGACCAACCGCAGGATCGACCGGGCCAGCGTGGACTTGCCCGAGCCGCTCTCCCCGACGACGGCCAGCGTCTCGCCCGGCCGCAGCACCAGGTCCACGCCGTCCACGGCGCGCAGGGTGTGCCGCAGGCCCCGGCTGCGGACGGTGAACTCCGTCCGGAGGCCGTCCACTTGGAGGACCGGTTCGGACCCGGCCGGGGCGGACGCGCCGACGGCGGCCGAGTCGGCGGCGGAGGCTTTGACTGAGGCGGAAGAAGCGGGTACGGCGGACGCGGTCATGACGGCCTCCCAGAGTCGTCGTCAACGCGGTTGGCGGCCAGCAGGAGTTGGGAGTAGTCGGCCTGCGGAGCCCGGAAGAAGTCCTCGGCGGCGGTCTGTTCGATCACCGTGCCGCCCCGCATCACCACCACCCGGTCGCAGGTCTCGCCGACGACGCCCAGGTCGTGGGTGACCAGGCACACGGTGAGCCCGTCCTGCCGGGCCAGCTCCACGACAAGTTCCATCACGTCGGCCTGGGTGGTGACGTCCAGCCCGGTGGTCGGCTCGTCCAGCAGCATCATCCGGGGGCGGCACAGCAGTGCCATCGCGATCATCGCCCGCTGCGCCATGCCGCCGGAGAACTGGTGCGGGTACTGCGCCATCCGCCGCACGGGGTCGGGGATCCGGACGCGTGCCAGCGTCTCGGCCACCAGTGCGCGGCCCGCGCGTTTGCCGAGGCCGTGGTGGAGCCGGGCCACGTCGGTGAGCTGGCGGCCGACGGTGAGCACCGGGTTGAGCGAGGAGCGGGCGTCCTGGAAGACCATCGCGATCTGGCCGCCGCGCAGTCCGCGGTAACCGGCCTCGTCCAGGCCCAGCAGTTCCTTCCCGTCGAAGCGGATGGAGCCCTCGACGGACAGCCGGGGCGGGCACAGTCCCATCACGGTGAGCGCGGTCAGCGACTTCCCGCTGCCGGTCTCGCCGACGATCGCGGTGATCTGCCCGCGCGGCAGCTCGAAGCTCACATCGCGCAGCACCTGGACGGCGCGCGCCCGGTCGCCGTGCCCGGAGCGGAAGGCGCCGGACAGGCCGGCCACCGTGAGCAGCGGGACGCCGGGTTCGGCGCCGGACGCGTTCCCGGCTCCGTCGGCCAGGGGCGCGGACGGCTGTACGGCCGCGCCGGAGGTGGCGCTCATCGGTCGTCCTCCCGTTCCAGCAGGCCGTCGCCGAGCAGGTAGAAGGCGGCGGCGAGCAGCAGAATGCAGACGCCGGGGAACAGCGAGATCCAGTACGCGTCCGGGGAGTCCTTGCCGCCCGCGATCATCGAGCCCCACTCCGGGCTGCCGGGTTCGATCCCGACGCCGACGAAGCCGAGACTGGAGACCACGATCGCCACCCAGGCGGCGTTGACCGCCGCGTAGGACACCAGCGGGGTGAGGCCGTTGGGCACCAGGTGCCGGGCCAGGACACGCCGTCCGCTGTTGCCCGCCAGCACGGCGGCCTCGGCGAACTCCCACGACTTGCGGCCCTTGACCTCCGCGCGCAGCAGCCGCAGATAGCCGGGCAGTCCGACGAAGGCGACCACGACGATCACATTGGCCAGGCCCGAGCCGAGCGTGGTGACCAGCAGCAACGCCAGCAGCAGCGCGGGGAAGGACTGGAGGATCTCGGTGACCCGCATGATCACCGCGTCCGCCCAGCCGCCCCAGTACCCGGCGACCGCGCCGAGCAGGCTGCCGATCACGAAGGCGATGGCGACCGCCACCAGGGTCAGCCACAGGTCGGTCCAGGTGGCGGCGAGCGTCTTGGAGAAGACGTCGGACCCCGCCTGGTCGGTGCCGAACCAGTGCTTCCCGCCCGGGGACTGGTACGGCAGCCCCACGCCGGGCTGCTCGGGGTCGTACGGCGTCCAGATCCTGCCGACCGCGGCGGCCACCAGCAGCACGGCCATCAGGCCGAGGCCCAGGCGTACGGTCAGCGAGTCGGCGCCGCCGGCGCCGGGCAGCAGGCGGGTCAGCCGACGGCCGGACGGGCGCCGGTCCTGGACCGGGCCGCCGGGCCCCGCGGGCGGGCCCGCTGAGGGGGCGGCGGTCAGGTCGGCGGAGGGCACGGGGGCCGGGGCGGTCATGAGCGGATCCTCGGGTCGGCCAGCGAGTAGGCGAGATCGACCAGTGCGTACAGGGCGACGTATACGACGGCCGCGTAGAGCACGAAGCCCTGGAGCGCGGGGAAGTCGGACTGCTGGACGGCGGTCAGCGCGTACTGGCCGATGCCCGGCCAGCCGAAGACCCCCTCGACCAGCACCGCGCCGGTGAAGGCGAAGGCGACGCCGCCGGCGATCATGGTGATCACCGGGAGCAGCGCGTTGCGGAGCGCGTAGCTGCGGTAGATACGGGACCGGCTGAAACCGTAGGCGTGCGCGGTCCTGACGTATTCGCTGCGCAGCGCCTCGACCATGCCGGACCTGGCCACCCTGGTGATGGGGGCGAAGATGCCGCAGACCAGGACGACGCAGGGCAGCACCAGTTGGAGCAGGGCCTGCCGGACGGTGTCCCACTGCCCGGCCAGCAGCCCGTCGATGACGTAGCTGCCGGTGACGCCGGGCGGCGGCGCCAGGCCCGCGGGCAGTCGGCCGATGGGTCCCGGCAGGATGCCGAACCGGACGAAGAACAGCGACAACAGCACCAGGCCGAGCCAGAACTGCGGCATCGCGAGCGCCGCCACGGTGACCACCCGGATCGCGTGGTCGGCGGCCTTGCCCCGGCGGACCGCGCTGATCACGCCGAGCGCGGTGCCGAGCAGGACGCCGATGATCAGGGCGGGTACGGCCAACTCCAGCGTGGCGGGGAGCCTGCTGGTCAGGTCGGCGCTGACGGCGCGGCCGGTGCCGAAGGACGTACCGAGGTCGCCGTGCAGCAGATCGCGCAGGTAGATGAGGTACTGGCGAGGGATGCTGTGGTCCAGGCCGAGGGAGGACCGCACCTGGGCCCGGACCTCCTCGCTCGCCCCGGGCGGTACCAGCAGGCCCGTCGGGTCCGGCGCCACGACGCGGGCCACGACGAACGTGAAGGTGACCACGCCCCAGACGACCAGCACCGCGCCGCCCAGTTTGCGGGCGACCAGCAGCAGGGCGCCTCGTGGCAGCAGGCCACGGGACGGGGACCGGTTCGGCGGCCTGGCGGCGGCCGGAGGTACGGCCACCTCGATGTCGGAGACGGTCATCAACCCCCCTTCCCTTATTTCCGTGAGACGGAAACGAATATTCCGCACTGCGGATTCGACAGTATTGGAAGGCCCCGGTCCGGCTGTCAAGGGTTTCGTGCCCGATGACCTTGCGAATCGGTATTCCCGCTGCGCAGTCTGAGGAAGTGTCATTGACAGGGGGCCGGTGAGGCTCCGATACTCCAGTGGTGCGGAGCCGATATGTTGATTCCGTGTTACGGAATGACTCTCGCCGACACCTCAGCGGTAACGGCGGGGAAATCCAAGGGATCCAGCGGCGACCAGCGGGACGGACGCGACCTGCGCGACGATGCGATCCAGGCGATCTGCGGGATCAACGGGATGGGGACACCTCATGAAGAAGACCGGCGCCCAGCGACCACGGTCTGACAAGTCCGCTGCGGAGACGGCGGGTTCGGACAAGCCGGGTCCGGAGCGGTCGGGCGCAGACAAGCCGATGCACGTGGTGGTGCGGGCCCTGTCGGTGCTCACCCACCTGTCCGCGTACCGCCAGGGCCTCACCCTCCAGCAGCTCCACCAGCAACTGGAGATCCCCGTCGGCAGCATGCACCGGGTGATGAGCACCCTGGAGCACACCGGCTTCGTCAGCCGGTCGCCCACCACCAAGCGGTACGTGCTCGGCCCCAACGCGCTCGAACTCGGCCATGTCGAGGACTACGAGCCGTTCGTGATCCAGCCGCCCTCGGCGCTGGTGGAGGCCGAACGGCGGTGCGGGGAGAGCGTGGTGCTCACCCAGTTGATCGACGGCCGGGTGGTGGCGGTGTCCATCGCGGGCACCAAGCGCCCGCTGCGGCTGTTCGTCAGGCTCGGCCAGGAGGTGCCGCTGCACGCCGCCGCCTCGGCCCGCGCGATCCTCGCCTACCAGGACCCGGCCTTCGTCGAGACGCTGCTGTCGTCCTACCCCCGCGCGTCCTTCACCTCCGGCACCGTCCGGGAGATCAACCGGCTCATCGACCACCTCGCCGTGGTCCGCCAGCGGGGCTTCGACGTGTGCGACAACGAACTCGACGAGGGCGTCTGGGCGGTCTCCGCGCCGGTCCGCAGCGGTCCGTCCGGACGGGTCAGCTCGGCCGTCACCGTCTGCGCGGCCTGGTCGCGGGTCGCCGATCCGGCCGACCGTGCGGTCAAGGCACGGATCGTGCTGGACGCGGCGCAGGCGCTGTCGCGCGAGCAGGGGTACGAGCGGCCCTTCGCGCCGGACCCGACCCAGGAGCAGCTCGTCGCACTGATGCAGGCCGACAGCACGTCGCCGGACGTCTTCGTCCCGCGGCCCTCCTTCGCGGGAGGGGACCGGCCATGACGGCGGAAGCGGGAGCCGGGGCGGTCTCCGCGGCGCCGGTGGTCGCGGCGGCCGGGGCGGAGGCGGTCGCATCGCGCGGCGTGGCGGAAAGCCGGTCGCGGGTCGGAGCCCGGGTGCTTCCCGGTCTCGACCGGGCCCCGGGAGTGCTGGCGGACGAGCTGGCCGGGGACCTGGCCGCGGCCGGGTACGCCGCAGGTGACGCCGCCGCCGGTGACGCTGTCGGCGACCGGGGGAGTGGCTCGGGCTGGCTGGACCGGCCCGCGCTGCTGCGCCGGCTCGCCGCCGCCCTGGCCGCCGAAGTCCCCGCCACCGCCGACCGGTTGGTGGCGGCGGGGCCCGGCGCCCAGGCTCTGGGCGCGGCAGTGTCGCTGGAGACGGGACTGCCGTTCGCGGCCCTCGTCGCGGGCGCCCCGCCATTCGGCGTGATCCACCCGGGCGAGACGGTCGTCGTGATCGCCGTCGACGCCGCCTCGGCCGCCGGAGCGCTGCCGCTGCTGCGCGAGGCCGGAGCCCTGCCGCACAGCGCGGCCGTGGTGGTCGCGCCGTCCGGGGAACCGCCCGCCGGCCTCGGCCTCCACACCGCCCTCGTACGGCGGACGGCGACCGGTTACGCACCCGTCGGGTCTCTCGGCCCGCTCGAAGGGGTCACCCCCGCGGGCCCCGCAGCCCTCGCCGGACCCGCCGGCCCCGCCCCGAAACCCACCGCCCGGCAGGAGAACCGTACGACCCGACAGGAGAGCGCCATGCCCACCAGCCCCCTTCCGCATCCCCCCGCCCCGCCGACTCCGGCCGCCAAGTCCCCCGCGGAGCCCGCGGATTCGACGACGGGCGCCGGTGCCGCTCTGCTCGCCGACGACCCCGCCACCGTGGAACGGGCGGGCGCGGCGCTGGCCGAACTGGCCGCCCGCTACCACCCCGAGGCCGTCGTGAGCTGGAACGCGACCGCCGACGTACTGCTCGCCCACGTGGTCGCCCACACCCTCGGGCTGCCGCGCCGGGTCGTGGTCGAGGACCTCGGACGGCTGATCGTGGAGGACGTGCTGCCCGGCGAACGCACGGTCGTGGTCGCCCGGGGCGGCGTCGACAGCGGCGGCCCCGGAGCCGAACTCGCGCCGCTGGTAAGGGCGGTGACCGGTCACGGCGGCCGGGTCGTCGCCGTCTGCTCGCTCGCCCCGCTCCTCGGGGCGGCCCCCGACGGCGTGGACGTGGTCAGCCCCGGGAACGGCGGAGCCGACCGTGACAACGGCCGCACCGGCCACGACAGGGACGAAGCGTGAGCACCGGGACGGCCCAGCCGGCGACCGCCGACCTGCTCGACGGGGTCGACCTCGGGCGGATCGACGCTCATCTGGCGGGCTTCGCCGCGCTCACCGAACCGGGGCCCGGCTGCACGCGCCTGGCGTACAGCCCGCTGGAACGCCAGGCGCACGCGGTGTTCGCCGCCCACATGACGGCCCTCGGGCTGACGGTCACCACCGACCACGCGGGCAACACCGTGGCGGAACTGCCGCCCGCCGGGCCGAACACGGGCTCCGGCGACGCACGCGCGCTGGGCACCGGCTCGCATCTGGACACCGTGCCGCAGGGCGGCGGCTTCGACGGCATCGTGGGCGTCGTCGCGGCCATGGAGGTCGCCGAGATCGTGGTCCGGCAGGAGGCCGCGCACCGTCGACCGTGGCGGTTCGTGGCGTTCGCGGCCGAGGAGGGCGCGCGGTTCGGGCAGGCGTGCAACGGCAGCCGGATGGCCGCCGGGCTGACCGGCGCGGCGGATCTCGCGGGGCTCACCGACCGCGACGGGGTGACGATGGCCGACGCGATGGCCGCAGTCGGGCTGCGGCCGGACCTGGTGGACGCGTCGCGCTGGCGGCCCGAGGAGTGGTTCGCCTTCGTCGAACTCCACATCGAGCAGGGCGAGGTGCTGCGGTCGCAGGGGGTCGACCTCGGCGTGGTCGACGTGATCTCCGGCAGCACCCGGCTGCGGGTGCGGGCCGAGGGCCGCGCCACCCACTCCGGCGGCACCCCCATGCACCTGCGGCGCGACGCCCTGGTGGCCGCCGCCGAGTGCGTGGTGCTGGGCGACCGGCTCGCCCGCGACCCCCGGCACCACGGCGTACGGGTCACCGTCGGCCGGCTCCGCGTCGAGCCCGGCTCGATCACCACGGTCCCGGGGTCGGTCGAGTTCTTCGTCGACGTACGCGACGTGGACTCCGTCCGCCAGCGCGACACCGCCCGTACCCTGGCCGCCGAGTTCGCCGCGCTGGCCCGAGACCACGGGGTCGCGCTCACCACGGAGGTCATCGCCGATACCTCACCGGTCATCCTGCCGGGCTGGGTCGCCGACCACATCCGCCATGCCTGCGCCTCCCTGGGCCTCCCGTACCGCGTCCTGCCCAGCGGCGCCAGCCACGACGCGCAGCAGATCGCCCATGTCATCCCGACCGGCCTGCTCTTCGTCCCCAGCGACGACGGACTCAGCCACGTCCCCGCCGAGTTCACCCCTACGTCCCAGATCGCCTCGGGCGTCCGTACTCTCCTCGCCGCCCTCCACCGGCTCGACGGCACCTCGTGAACACGACGCCGGGGCACGGGACATGGCGGGTGGAGCGGGTCGGCGTCGCCGGGCGGACGGGGGTCTTCGACCTGACTGTCGAGGACGGGGTGATCCGGTCCGTGGACGCGGTGGCCGGGGAGCCGACAGGCGGGACGGTGCTGCCCGGGCTGGTCGATCTGCACACGCATCTGCGGGAGCCGGGCGGAGAGGAGGCGGAGACGCTGGCGTCCGGGGCCGCCGCGGCGGCGGCCGGAGGGTTCACCGACGTCTTCGCGATGGCGAACACCTCACCGGTGACGGACACCGTCGCGCGAGTACGGGAGGTACGGCGGCGGGCCCGGGGGCTCGGCGTACGCGTCCACCCGGTGGCGGCGGCGACGGCCGGGCTGGCCGGAGAGGCGATCGTGGACGTGGCGGCGTTGGCGGCGGCCGGGGTGACGGTCTTCTCCGACGACGGCAAGTGCGTGAACGACGACAATCTGGTCCTGGAACTGCTGACGGCGATGGCCCGGTACGGCACCGCGTTCGCCCAGCACGCGCAGAGCGCCGCCATCGTCCGCGACGGAGTCGTCAACGCGCCGGTCGCCGCCGGTCTCGGCGTGCCCGGCTGGCCGGGCGCGGGGGAGGAGACGGTGATCGGCCGGGACCTGGCGCTCGCCGCCGCCACCGGTGGACGGCTGCACATCTGTCATGTCTCCACGGCGGGTTCCGTCGCGCTGGTACGGGCCGCCAAACGCGAGGGCCTGTCAGTGACCGCCGAGGTGACGCCCCATCACCTGATGCTCACCGACACCCAAGCCGCCGAGCGGGGACCGGCGTTGAAGGTCAACCCGCCGCTGCGGTCGGCCACCGACGTGGCCGCGGTGCGCGCGGCGCTGCGCGACGGCACGATCGACGTCGTCGCCACCGACCACGCTCCGCACCCGGCTCGAACGAAGACCTGTTCCTGGCTCAGCGCCGCCTTCGGCCTGACCTCGTTGGAGACGGCGCTGCCGGTGGTGGCCGAGGTGTTCGCGGACCCGGCCACCGGGGCGGTGGACTGGACCGCGGTGGCGCGTGTGATGTCCACGGCCCCGGCCGCGATCGGCCGGATCGCCCACCTCGCGGGCCGCCCGGTCGCGGTCGGCGAACCGGCGACCTTCTGTGTCGTCCGGCCGCAGGCATGGCGGGCCGAGCCCGCCACCTGGCTGAGCCGGTCGGCCAACTCCCCTTTCCACGGTCGGGACTTCGCACACAGAGTCACCCTGACCGTCCTGGAAGGCCGCCCCACCCACGGCAGCCTCACCCCCGACCCCGTCACGCCCATGAGCCCGCCGCAACGCAGCAGCCCGCTCGCGGAGCCTCCTTCGTCTCCGCGGTGACCCGGATCCGGCCACTCCCGCGACATCAGCGCCTGGAGGACTCGGCCCACTGGCAGCGGCGTTGCCTCGCCGGGGACGGCGTTGTGCGGATGCCGTATTACGGTGCCCGTAGGTTCCACGAAGGGGCCCGTGTCGTGAGCGACCGGGCGGATGGAAGCGACGTAGCCGGAGCGGCGGAGATGGGGAGCGGATGACTCTGAAGGCGGGCCAGCGGGTGGTGCTGGCAGCGGACACCAGACTGACCGATTCGGCGGAGGTGTCGGGGGTCGTGATCGGGTTCCTGTCTTTGGCCGCGGGCACAGGCGGGGCCGTCGAGCGGGTGGTCGCCCACCGGGACGAGAGCGACGAGGTGCGCGAGTACGAGCGGCTCAAGTCGCTGCTCGACGCCTTCGGAGGCGAGATGCCGACGGAGAGCAGGAGGCAGCTCGAAGAGAAGGTCGGCTCTCTGGAACCCGCGTGGACCGCCTTCCAGGAACAGCCGCCTCTCGTGAGCGTGCGGGTCCGCTTCGACAACGGGTTCATCCTCGACGGGGCCCACGAGGCTCTCTTCGTCCCCGCCTGATGCGTCACCGATCCGGGTCATGCGCAGACCGGCACGGGCGGGACTCGGAGGGCGGGTTCCGCGACCGGCTCTGGCGTTCTTCGCTGACGCGTTGTCGGAGATCACCGTTCCCCGCCCGACATACCGGCCGCCCCAGTGGCGCTGGCCGGTACGTCGGGTCTTGAGGGGTCCGGGGGAGCCCCCCGCGCGAGGGGTCAGTCCCAGGCGTTCTGATTGAGGAAACGGGCCACGCCGCGCCAGGAGTTGGGGCCCATCACGCCGTCGATCGGGCCGGTGTAGCCCCACTGCGCGGCGAGCCGCTGCCAGGCGGCGTACGTGTTGACGCCGGGCACCCCGTCGACGGGACCGGCGTAGCCGAAGTGCGCCTTCAGGTACCGCTGGAGGGCCGCGTAGGTGTTGACGCCGGGCACGCCGTCGACCGGGCCGGTGTAACCCGAGGTGAGGGACAGCCACTTCTGCGCGCGGCTCCAGAACACCGGTCCCGGGATGCCGTCCTGCTCCGTCGTGGTCTTCGGCAGACCTCCGCCTCCGCCGCCCCCTCCTCCGCCCCCGCTGCCCGGAGCGACCAGATCGAACGCCGAGCCGCGAGCGAGATTGTGGTCCACGTTCCGGATGCCGCCGATGGAGCCCACGGAGGTGTACTGGTGGACCGCCCAGTCCGGGTACGCGCCGCCCAGCTCCGGTTCGCCTTGCCGCGTACCGTTGTTGGAGCCGTACGCGGCCACCCACAGCTTGGCCCCGGTGGCGATCGTCTGGCCCCAACTGCCGCCGCGCAGATTCGCGGCGCCGATGTAGAACCAGGGCACGCACGTACCGACCCTGGCCTGCACCTGCCGGAACCAGGCGGCGACCTGGCCGTCGTTCCACAACCCGGTGGAGTCGTCCAGCACTTCGTCGTCCAGGGCCAGTACGTCGCCCTGCCGGTAGTCGTGCAGGTGGTCGACGAAGTAGTTCGCCGCGTCCGTCGGCGCCTGGAAGTCGCCGGACAGCCAGTAGTGGCCGACCCGCAGTCCGGCAGCTCGCGCGCTGTCCACTTGGGCCGTGTAGTACGGGCTGACGTACGGTCCCTCGCTGAGCTGGCTGCCGCCGGTCTTGGCGATGGCGAACTGTTGGCCCTGGTTGCGGGCGAGCGCGAGGTCGATGCCGCCTTGGGTGGTCGCGACGTCGATTCCGTACGAATCGGCCGCGGCGGACGCGCTTCGTGCGCCCAGTCCCAGACCTGCCGGGGCGAGCGTGCCTACGGCGAGGGCGCGTATCAGCGTTCTCCTGCGCATGTTTCCTCCGTGACGGTGGGGACGAGAGGGGCTGTCGAACTTTCGTTCCCTACCCACGATTGGGTCCGCGCAGTTCCTCGCGCCCCTGCGAAGACGGGGCTCGGGCAGAGTTCTGGATTTCCGAACTAGCGCGGGAGCGAGGCGAGTTGGCGATTCCTACGGTCACGGTGGAGGGCGCGGGCGGGGCGGGCCGTGGAGCCCTCGAGTCCACGAAGGGCCGCAGGACGCGGTCGTAGTTCGCCAGCGCGGTCGGCAGGTCGTGCTGGAGGAGCAGGCGGACGCGGGGGCGCCGGACGATGTCCCCGTCGTCACTCACGAGGAGGCGTTCGAGGCGGGCCTCACGCTCATCCTCGGGTGCCTCGATCAACCGGCGGGAGACCCCTGTACGTTCGAGGGCCCTTTGCGGGGCCGGCTCCGGTCGCTTCCGCGGGCGGAACGGGCGTTGGCGGTCGCGGGATATGACGCGACGATCCGGCGACGCGCCAACTGGGCTCTCCGGTCAGGGAGTTGGCCGAGACGTCACGGCGGCGACGGGCGACGCCGCCGCCGGGGCGGACACGTCGGCGGGTCGGCGCAGCCGCCAGACCCTCGCCGGGGGCAGGTTGCCCCACACGGTCCGGCAGCCGGTGGCGTACTGGTCCTGGTATCCCGCGAGGACCTCTTCGACGGCGCGGTGGCGGCGGGCTTCGCGGCGGGTGGCGGTCAGGGCGCGGGCGTAGCGGGTGCCGCGGTAGGCGAAGTACGTGAGCGTGCCGCCGGGCCGCAGCAGTTCGATGTACCGGTCCATGATCGTCGTGACGTGCGCCGGGGTGAAGTTGGTGAACGGCAGCCCTGAGACGATCACGTCGTAGCGCCGGTCGGTGTCGAGCTGTTCGACGAAGGCGTGATGGACGCGAATCCGTTCGCTCCCGTCCGCCGGAAGCGGATGGGAGCTGACGAGGCGTCGCAGTTGGGAGGCGAAGCGGGAGTTGGCCTCGACGATGTCCAGGCTGCTGCCCGGGGAGAGGCGGGGGAGGAGCGTGCGGGTGACGGAGCCGGTGCCCGCGCCCGCCTCCAGGACGTTCAGGGGCCGCGCTCCGTATTCGCCCGCGGGATCAGTGAGCAGACGGGCCAGAGCCTTGCTGCTGGGAGCGATGGCGCCGGTGGTGCGCAGATCGCGGGCCGCTTCGAGCAGGAACATCCAGCTCTCCGCTTTGCGCCGCCCGGGGGCACGGTGATGTGAGGTGGTCCAGTCGTCCATGTCCGAGACGCTAGAGACGCCTTCAGCCGCGCATATCCTCCCTTGTGCGGCCGTCCTCCCCTACCAAAGGTGGAGGTCGGCGTAGCCGAACGTCGGACGACAGGCATCCGGGCGCGTGCCACGCTCTGCGGGTGAACGGGGAACAGGGGCAGGGGTGGGCGGTCTACGGCCGCTACGGCTTGGTGGCGTTGCTGGCTCTGGCGGCTTTCCGGAACGAGGCGTTGAGCGCTGAAGGCCGGTACGCGCCTGCCGGCGGTGCGGCGGCTGTGGTGTGCGGACTGGCGCTGCTGCGCCGGGCGCCCTGGTGGCTCGCTCCGGTGGTGACCACAGCGGCGGCGGGGGTGTGGGGATGGCCGCTGCTGCCGCTGCTCCTGCTCGCCCTGTTCGACCTCGCCGCGCACCGGCACGTCGTGGCGGCTGTGACCTGTTCGGCTGTGGCGCTCTCGGTGAGCGCCGTGCTCCACCCGGCGGTCTCCCTGTGGCGCCCGCAGCAGTACGGCTCCACGGTGCTGGCGGTGGTGGGAGGGCTGTGGATGGGCAGTCGGCGACGCCTGGTGCGGGCGCTGAACACACAGGTGGAGCATCTGCGGACCGAGCGGGAACTGCGCGAGCAGGCCGTACGCATGGCCGAGCGTTCCGCCATCGCCGCCGAGATGCACGACGTACTCGCCCACCAGCTCAGCCTGATCGCCCTGCACACCGGCGTGCTCGCTGCCAGGAAGGACGTCCTGCCCGCCGCACTCGTCCACCGCCTCACCCTGTTGCGCACCGCCTCCACCCATGCCCTGACCGACCTGCGTGACGTGCTGGGCGCCTTGCGCACCACCGACGTCCCCCACGGTGCCGAACGGCCGGCGCCGGTCCTGCGTGATGTCGAGGAGATGATCGGGCAGGCGCGGACGGCCGGGCAGCACATCGACACCGTCATCGAGGGCAGGCCGGAACAGGCCCCGTCGGCCCACAGGCTGGCGGTCTTCCGCCTGGTCCAGGAAGCCCTGACCAACGCCCGCAAACACGCTGCCGACGCCCCCGTCCGCGTCCGTATCGACTACGGGCCGCCCGCCACCGTCGTCGAGGTCACCAACACTCCCGGCGGGCGCGGCGAGGCGACGGCGCCCTCGGGGTTCGGCCTTGTCGGGCTGCGCGAGAGGGTCGAAGCACTCGGCGGACACCTGAATGCCGGGCCCGGCGGCAGCGGGTCCTGGCGGCTGGCCGCCCGGATACCGCACCGCGCCGCCGCGCCGAACGGTCCCCGCGCATGATCCGCGTCATGGTCGTCGACGACGACGCACTCGTCCGCCTCGGACTGACCGACCTCCTCGACGGCGACGAGGCCATCGAGGTCGTCGCCCAGGCCGCTGACGGGCTCCACGCCATCGAGCAGGCCACCGCCCACCGCATCGACATCGCCCTGGTCGACATCCGGATGCCCCGCATGGACGGCATCGTCGCCACCAAGCGGTTGCGCGCCTTGCCCCACCCGCCCAAGGTCATCTCGCTGACCACCTTCGACCTCGACGAGTACGTCTACAACGCGCTGGCCGCGGGTGCCGACGGCTTCCTGCTCAAGGACACCGACCCCGCCGAGATCCTGCGCGCCGTCCACCTCGTCGCCGCCGGCTCCGCCTTGCTCCATCCCGCCGCCGCCCGCCGTCTCATCGACTGCTACCACCGCACCAACCGGCCTCGGGCCGCCCAGGCCCGGACGCGGATCGACCCTCTGACCCCGCGGGAGAAGGACGTGCTGGCCCTGCTCGCCGAGGGGGACACCAACGCCGACATCGCGAACGCGCTCGGCATGCGGGAGAGCACCGTCAAATCCCACGTCAGCCGCATCCTGACCACCTTGCGCGTGACCAACCGCGTGCAGGCCGCACTCCTGGCCCGCGACGCCGGCCTCGCGCCGTGAGCCGTGAGCCGTGAGGTCCAGCGCGGCCGTCCGGGGGAGGGGCCGCCGCGTCCCGCGCACCGGGCGTCGTTCTCCCTCCGCCCTCGGCCGCGTGCCCGCGAGGGGAGTCCCGGAGGACGTCCGACCACCCGGATCGCCGCAATATCGCGCCATTCGGGCAAATCGGTGAGCATTTCGAGGCATTAAAGCTGGTGAAGGGGTAGCCGCACATCGAGCCCGGGGGGCCACCAGCACAAGAAGCGCGTAAGGAAGGAACCGCCATGGCGGTCAGCAATCTCAAGGACCGGAGCGTTCTGGCGATCGTGACGAACTACGGCGTCGAGCAGGACGAACTCGTCGTCCCCGTGGAACACCTGCGGGCGGCGGGCGCAAGAGTCGACGTCGCGGCCGTGTCCGACGAGCCGATCCGGACGCTCGTCGGCGACAAGGACCCCGGCAAAACCGTGCAGCCGACGCTGACCCTGGAAAAGGCGGACGTCACGGCGTACGACCTGCTGCTCGTACCCGGCGGCACGCTGAACGCCGACAGCCTCCGGCAGGACGAAACGGCCGTGCGGGCCGTACGGGCCTTCGCGTCGGCCAAGCGCCCCGTCGCGGCGATCTGCCACGGCCCGTGGCTCGCGGTCGAGGCCGATCTCGTCCGCGGAAAGACGCTCACCTCCTACGCGTCCCTGCGCACCGACATCCGCAACGCCGGCGGCGCGTGGGTGGACAAGCCCGTGGTGAGCGACACCGCCGACGGCTGGACGCTGATCACCTCGCGCACGCCCGACGACTTGGACGACTTCCTCCGCGAGGTCGACGCAGCCCTCGTCCCGGCGCCCTGAGCCCGTCAAGCCCTGGGGCGACCCGCCCCCGCCGACCGCGCGGGGACCGCTCACCAAGCCCGGCTCGTGCCTGACACGTGCCCGAGCCGAAATTCACGACCTTCTCGACCGACGAAAGCGAGACAGCCATGCCCACGCGCAAGCTTCCGAAGTACACCGTCCCCGGCCTGACCACCAAGCAGGGCGGCGAGCTCATCGGGATTCTCCAGATGCGGCTGCACGCCCTCAACGACCTCCATCTGACGCTGAAGCACGTGCACTGGAACGTCGTCGGGCCGCACTTCATCGCCGTCCACGAGATGCTCGACCCGCAGGTCGAGCAGGTCCGCGCGATGGCCGATGACGTCGCCGAGCGCATCGCCGCGCTCGGTGGTGTCGCCCTGGGCACCCCGGGCGCCCTGGTCAGTGAGCGGACCTGGAACGACTACAGCATCGGCCGCCAGGACGCCATCGCCCACCTCGGCGCCCTCAACCTGGTCTACAACGGCGTCGTCGAGGACGTCCGCAAGGCGATCGAGGTGGCCGGCGAGATCGACCCGGCCACCGAGGACCTGCTGATCGGACAGCTCCGCGACCTGGAGCAGTTCCAGTGGTTCGTCCGGGCGCACCTGGAGACCACCGGCGGCACCCTCGTCACCGACGGCGCCGCCACCGAGAAGGGCGCGGCCGGCAAGGCCAAGGGCTGACCGCTCGTCACCGCCGGACAGCCCCAGAGCAGGAGACAACCCTCATGACATCCACCCACTACCTGGCAAGCTCCGGGGTTTCCGGCAGCCTGCTCATCCTCCTGGCCGCGATCGTGGTGGCCGCGGTCCTCCTGGGCGGCTTCTGGTACGGCAGCCGCCGTATGCGCTCCCGCCGGACCGCCGCCCCGGCCGTACGTCCCGATCCCGCCGCGCCGAACGGGCAGCCGGATCCCGCCGCCTCGGCCGACGCCCAGCGCGGCCGGACGTGGCAGACCATCGACGACGACCCCGAGCAAGGCGCCCCTCACCGTCAGACGCGGTGACGGGCGGCCTTCCCGGCCCGTACCCGCGCCCGCCGTCCCGGACGTCGGGACGTAGAACGCCGAACCCCGCATCCGCCTCACGGCAGGTGCGGGGTTCGGCGTTCTCGGCGATGACGGCCGGGGACTACGGGAGGGCGCGGGCGGCCGCGGCCAGACGCAACTCCTCGAGTACGGCGCTCTGGTGCTCGGCGCGCTCCAGCAAGGTGTCCAGGTGCTCGGGGTACAGCCGGGTCTCGGTCTCGGCCAGAGTGCGCAGGGTGCGCCAGCAGGCCGCCTTGCCCGCAACACCCAGGCACATGGATTCCAGCTCCAGCAGGTCGCTGAGCGGGGATCGCGTGAAGAGGTGTCCGTTGGGCTTGAGGCGGCCGACCTTCTCCGCCACCCATCCGATGGCGACCTTCGAGCGGTCGGGGGACACGTCCAGATCGGTCATGATCTGGATCAGCGAGTCACGGTCCTGTTCGATCTGGCGGGCCAGCTCCGCCAGTTCCGGGCCGCCGTCGCGGTCCTTCTGGGTCTGCGCCGCCCGGCGGAAAAGCTCCAGTCCGCCGGTCGCGCCGGACAGGTGGTCGTTGAGATAGATCGCCAGCAGACCGGCTCCGCCGGAGGCGGACGCGGCGGCGGCGGTGGCGCCGCGCATCTCGTTGTCCACGGAGGCGCCCAGTTCGGTCCAGCTGTCCTCGAACTTGGTCAGCCCTTCGCGCTCCAGGGTGTCGGTGACATCCGCGAAGTCCACGCCGACCCGCGCCAGCGCCTCGAAGTGGGCGGTCGCCGCGGTGTACTCCTCGCCGGTCGGCGGGTGGGCCGGAAGGGCGCCGTGGTCGGCGAACGCTTCAAGGGTCGTGCCGGGCATGGTGTTGACGGTGCCCGCGATGACGAGTTCGCCGACGTACATCGTGTCGGGGTAGTCCGGGTTCTTGACCCCGGTGGACGCCCACAGGGGGCGCTGCGGGCGGGCTCCGGCGGCGGCGAGCGCCTGCCAG
Source organism: Streptomyces sp. NPDC025721 (assembly GCF_055558595.1). Classification (NCBI taxonomy): domain Bacteria; kingdom Bacillati; phylum Actinomycetota; class Actinomycetes; order Kitasatosporales; family Streptomycetaceae; genus Streptomyces; species Streptomyces sp. NPDC025721. The sequence continues at coordinate 55,195 of NZ_JBVHMF010000033.1, forward strand.
CGCGGCGCGGCGGTCATCTCCTCGTAGGCCCGGTACGCCAGCCGGGCGTTGGCGACGGCGGCGGCGCCCCTGAGGTCGCGGGCCTCGGGAGTGCCGAGCGCGTCGAGCCGGGCGTCCACCTCGGTGTCCACGCGCGAGACGAAGAACGAGGCGACCGAGTCGATGGCCGCCAGATCGAGACCCGCCTCACGGGCCTGTTCGAGGCCGCTCTGGTAGGCGTCCATCACCGCGCGGTAGCGGTCGAGGGAGAAGATCAGCGTGACGTTGACGCTGATGCCCCGGGCGACGGCGGCGGTGATCGCGGCGAGGCCCTCGCGGGTGGCCGGGATCTTCACCAGGAGATTCGGCCGGTCCACGGCCTCCCACAACTTGCGTGCCTGCTCGATCGTGGCGTCGGTGTCCCGCGCCAGCCGGGGGTCCACCTCGATCGAGACCCGCCCGTCGGTACCACCGGTGCGCTCGTGCACCGGGGCGAAGAGGTCGCAGCCGGTCCGGACGTCGTCGGTGGTCAGGGCGAAGACGGCCTCGTCCACGCTCGCGCCCTCGGCGCCCAGGCGCCGCAGTTGCTCGCTGTAGCGGTCCCCCTTGGACAGCGCGGAGGCGAAGATCGTGGGGTTCGTCGTGACCCCCACCACGTGCCGGTCCGCGATCAGCCGCTTCAGCTCACCACCGGCGAGCAGCTCGCGGGACAGGTCGTCCAGCCAGACCGAGACTCCGGCCGCGGAGAGTTCGGCGAGCGGATCGGATGCGACGGGAACAGACATTGCGGGACCTCCATAGGGGCGCTGCGCCGAACGACGCGCGGTGTACGCGGTGCGCGTACCGGCCCGACGCCCGGGGACGCGGGGTTCGTACATGTACGAGGGGCAGGCAGAGCGCCGTGCGCCGGGCGTACGGAGCGCCCAGCGGATCAGCGCGTGCCGTGCCGGGGAACGGACGGCTGAAGCTCGACGGATTCCTCGGCCTACGGCATGACTGGGCACCTCAGAAGAGACCGGCCCCCGTTATGCGGCTGCCCAGCCAGCGAATTCAAAACCTCGAACGCCGCCGGGTCCGCGCGCTGCCCGGTCGGAGCCCGTCCGGCGGTCGGCCGGGCCGGAACGCGGCGGGCGAGACCACCTGACCGGAGGTGTGACTACGGGGTGTGCGGCGGTCGCCCCGCGGGGTTGCGGAGCTGGTGGGTGTGTTCGGTGACGGTGTGGACGCGGTCGGCGAGGTCGGGGTGGCCCGCTTGGAGGTGGGCGTGAGTGGCGGTGAGCGGGGTGATGAGCGCGGCGGCGTCGTCGGCGGCCAGGGCGGTGTCGAGGTGGCCGAGGGCGGTGTCGGCGGCGGTCGGCAGGTCGGTGAGCTGAGTGATCTGGCCGGCGAGTCTGCGCAGGTCGGCGGCGTTGGTGCGGGCCCAGGCGTCGACGGTTCTGTCGGCGGCGCGGCGGTTGCGGGTGGCGTTGACCCTTTCCTCGCCGGTGGAGCCGGCCGGGCCTGGGCGCAGGCGCAGGTAGCGGCGCTCGGCGGCCTGGCGGCTGGAGACACCGAGGGGCGCGGCGAGGTCGGCCCAGCTGGCACCGGCCGCCCGCGCGGTCTCGATCAGGCCGGTTTCCCAGCCGGCGAGTTGTTCGCGGATCTCGCGCAGGAGCAGGAGCGAGGCGAGTACGTGCCGGGGGTCGGCCGCAGCGGCCGACGGCTGGTCGGGTGCCGGGCCGCGGGCGTCGCGGACGGCCGCGTCGATGGTTTCCAGTGCCGCCGCGGCGGCGGGGAAGGTGGCCGCGGCGGGCGGTGGCGACGGTGTCGGGGCGGGCTGGTCGGCTGTCATGGCGCCTCCTCCGGGCTGTCACCCAGGGGTGTCACCCTCAGGGTGACATCAATGTTTGTCATCGGATAGATGACATGCTACAACAGAGGGCAGGTGAACGACACCGGCGCCAAGCGCCCGACTTCCTGGAGGTGTTCCGCGATGCTGATGCGTACCGACCCCTTCCGTGAACTGGACCGACTCACCGAGCAGCTCCTGCGCCCCGGCACCTGGTCGAGGCCCGCCGCGATGCCGATGGACGCCTACCGCGACGGCGAGCAGTACGTGGTGTCCTTCGACATCCCCGGGGTCTCGCCGGACGCGATCGACATCGACGTCGAGCGCAACATGCTGACGGTGAAGGCCGAGCGCAGGCCCGCCCCGCACGACGAGGGCGTGCAGATGGATCTGTCCGAGCGGCCGCTGGGGGTCTTCTCCCGCCAGATCGTGCTGGCCGACTCCCTGGACACCGAGCAGATCCAGGCCGACTACGAGGCCGGGGTGCTGACGCTGCGCATCCCGATCGCCGAGCGGGCCAAGCCCCGCAAGATCTCCGTCGGCGCGGGTGACAACCGCCGGCAGATCGCCGGCTGAGCCCCCGCCGCCCGCGGTACCGCCCCCGCCGCCCGCGGTACCGCGCTGGCGAAGGACGCGAACCCGTCGGCACCCTCCTTCGCCGCCGACCGACATCTCCTCCACCCCGCCCGGCGGCCGGCCCCGCTCACCGGGCCCGGCCGCCGCCCGAAACGGAAGGCCACCGCCGCAGCCATGCCCGCCCAGTCCGAACAGCGCCGGACCGCGTCGGCGCTCACCTACGACCAGATGCTGGAAACCGTCCGTTACGACGGCGCCTACCCCACCCGCGAACGCGCAGAGCAGGCCGTCCACGCCGTGCTCGCGGCCCTGGGAAGCCAGCTCGGCGACGACCCGCGCACCTCACTCGCCGCCCATCTGCCCCGTCAGGCCGCTGACGTCCTCACCGCCCAGGCGCCCACCGCGCAGCCTCGCACCGGCTGGAGCTTCGTCCAGGACATCGCGGCCCGCACCGGCGTCACCCCCGCCGTCGCCCGCTGGGACACCGGCGCCGTCCTGAGCACCGTCGCCGCCCTCCTGCCCGGCGACCTGCTCACCCGCACCATCAACGAACTCCCCGCCGGCTACGCCCTGCTGTTCGGCCGCGCCGAACTCGCCCGAGCCGCCTGACCCCCCGTCGCGCCGTCCGGGCCGTGCCATTCGCAGAACAGGACGGTGGCGTCGTCCTCGAGGCGGCCGTGGTGGTACTCCATGACGGTGCGCATCAGGCGGCGCAGCGTCTCGTCCACGGGAAGGTTGTCCGCGTGGTGGCGGGTGATGAAGTCGGTGAAACGCTCCACACCGAATTCCCGGCCGTCGCTGTCGCGGGCCTCGGTGATGCCGTCGGTGAACAGCAGCAGCCGGTCTCCGGGCTCCAACTGCTCGGTGCGCTGCTCGACCGGCAGGTTGAATCCGCTGCCCATCGGCCCGGCCGGAGGGCAGTACAGGGTGCTGGACCACCGGCCCCCGCGGATCAGTACCGGCAGCAGGTGGCCCCGGTTGACCCAGCTGAACTTGCCGGTGTCCAGTTCCAGGTCCGCCAGGACGCCGGTGGCGTACCGGGTGTGTCCGAACTGCCCGACCAGCGTGTCTTCGATGGCTCTGCTGGCGTCGGGAATGGTGGCGCCGGCGCGGCGGTGGCTGCGGCAGGTGGACATCGCCAGAGCGGCGGTCAGTCCGGCGGACGTGTCGTGGCCCATGGCGTCGAAGATCGCCAGGTGCAGGATGTCGTCCGCCAGCGCGTACTCGAAGGCGTCCCCGGCCACCTCGTAGGCCGGTTCCATGAAGGCGCTGACCGTGGCCCGCTGGTCGGAGAAGGTCCGTGGCGGCATCAGCGCCCATTGGAGTTCGGCGGGCACGCCCATCGGCCGGGTGCGGGTCAGCCGGGCGTGGGAGTCGCTGTTGGCCCGCTTGGAGACCAGCAGCAGTCCGGCCATCGACGCCAGCGCCAGCGCCACCTCACCGTCGGGCGTGCCCGTGTCGTCGGGGCCGGGCTCGACGTGCAGGACGCCCAGACGTTCCGTGCCGTCCCGCACCGGCATCCAGCACGCCCCGCCGGACGCCGGGGCGGTGACCTGTGTGATCTGGTAGGCGCGACCGGGCAAGGTGCCCTCGATCCGGTGCTCCTCGCCGCCTTCGCCGGCGTTCAGGCCGGTCCCGGTCACCTCGCGCAGTACCTCCTCCTGGAGATCCGCCACGAAGAGCCGGGCCCCGCCCGCGCCTGCCTGCTTGGCCGCGGTGTCCAGCAGACGCGGCAACCGCTCGAACGGCGCCGTATGGCTGGCCTCCAGCAACCCGGCCAGTGCGCGCGCCAGACCGTGCGCGGTCATGCCCACCGCTTCGGACCGGAACGCACCCTGCCGGCATCAATCTCTTCCGCCATGACTCAATCCCCTCACAGCGCGGGACCACGAGGTCGCGCACATCGACCAGCACATGCCACCGGGGACCACAGGGCACACGCCCGAGGGAACGACACCAGCGCGACCACCCCACCCGGCCACTCCGCGGCGGCCGGGACGACGGTCCCCACAACCCTCCCACCCAGGCCCGTCCCCAACAAGCGGCTCTCGCCGGGAGCGGCGAGGACACGGCTCGGGCCTCCGCCGGGAGCACGCGGAATGCCGGGCCACGGCACGTCGGAGTCGTTCAGGGAGCGAGTCGTTCAGGTAGGGAATCGCTCAGGTCGGGAGTCGTTCAGCCGGTGGCCCGGTCGCGGGGCTCGGAGGAACTCAGCTCCTCGTTGATGCGCTGGGCCTCCGCGAGCTGGTCCTCGAGGATGACGATGCGGCACGCCGCCTCGACGGGGGTGCCCTGGTCGACGAGCTCGCGGGCGCGCGCGGCGATGCGCAGTTGGTAGCGGGAGTAGCGGCGGTGTCCGCCCGCGGAACGCAGCGGGGTGATCAGGCGGGCTTCGCCGATCGCGCGGAGGAAGCCTTGGGTGGTACCGAGTATCTCGGCTGCTCGGCCCATGGTGTACGCGGGGTAGTCGTCGTCGTCGAGTCGGCCGAACGAGTCGTCTGCTGTCATCTCGCCTCTCTGTGGAACGCGCTTGAGGGGCCTTGGTGCCGAACGGCACCAAGGCCCCGAAGGAACTGCTACACCATCTACCGGCTTACGTACTGCGCCGGCTCTCTGTGTCCGCATCGCCACCGGGAGGGGGTTGGCGGCTGATGCGGGGATCGCGGTTGCTTGACCGGAGACCACCTCACTATCGATGTCCTGCGGTACCCGGGCCCGAAAATCCGCCCGGGCGATCCTGATGGCGCTCGGCTCCTCCGTTCTTCCCTCGGGATCAACCCTCTGAATCATCTCTTGGCACTGCGGTACTGCTCGTGGCGGCCCCTGATCACCTCGGGCCACCCGGTCCGGCGGTCAGTCCCATCGCCCGTCTGGCAACAACCCCGGCTCTGGAACTCCACCACCGCACCGTCCTGCGTCCTGCACTTCGCGTACTGCTGCCCGGCAGTTCGTGTCTGCCGGGCCTTGCTGATCTCGGCTACGAGAGAAACCATAACCACGTCACCGCCGAATGTCTACTCCGGCCGACATAGATTCTGCGTGTCCCGAGAGGGAGATAACCTCCGGCGGCCACGCGGCACGCCTTATACCCGACCGCCCGCTCGTACGTCCGGTACTTCTGGGACAGCCACTCGTACGTGGGCGGAAAGTTGCCGTTTCGGGTGATACCGAACAGCATGATTACGCAGGAGACCGACCGCGTTCTCCGGAAAGGTCTGGTGCACCATGGGCCTTTACTTCGCGAACGAGATCGACGACCTCGTCGTGGACTCCCTGGCCGGTTTCGAACGGGCGCACGCCGACAGCGTCGCCTGGGACGAGGCGAACGGCTTCGTACGGGCGCTGACCCCGTCGCCCGCGCGGCGCGTGGGCCTGGTGTCCGGCGGCGGCTCGGGGCACGAGCCGCTGCACATCGGCTACGTGGGCGCGGGCATGCTGGACGCCGCCTGTCCCGGCCGCGTCTTCGCCTCGCCGCACAACCGCCAGATCTTCGCCGCCTCGCTCGCCGTGGCGCGGGAGAACGGTGTGCTGCACCTGGTGAAGAACTACACCGGCGACAAGATCAACTTCGGTATCGCCGCCGAACGGCTCGCTCGCGAGGGCGTCGACTGCGCGCGGGTCCTGATCGACGACGACGCCGCCTCGGACTCCGCGGAGGTCGTGAACGGCCGCCGGGGCACCGGTGCGACGGTGCTGGTCGAGAAGATCCTCGGCGCGGCGGCGGACACCGGGATGGGCCTGAAGGACCTGGCCGCCCTGGGCGTGGACGTGGTGGGCCGCTGCCGCAGCATGGCCGTGGCCTCCGCCGCCCACACCGCTCCCGCCACCGGCCTGCCCGCCTTCGACCTGCCGGCCGGCGGTCTCGAGTACGGTGTCGGCATCCATGGTGAACGGGCCCGTCGCACGCTGCGCGAACGCCCGTTGCGCGACCTGGCCGCGGACATGGTCGGCACGCTGGCCGACCCCCTGGGCCTGGTCCCCGGCACGTCGGTGATCGTGCTGGTCAACGGCCTCGGCGGCATCACCAGGATGGAGCTGTACGCCGTCCTGCACGAGGTCACCAAGGTGCTCGACGGGCGCGGCGCGGCCGTCGAGCGCACCCTGGTCGGCGACTTCGTCACGGCCCTGGACATGCGCGGCTTCTCGCTGACGTTGCTGGTGGCCGACGCGGACACCCTCGCCTATTACGACGCGCCCGCCCACACCCCCGCCTGGCCCGCGACCGCACCGGTCGTATAGGAACCCCGCGACTCACGAGTTCCCCGGAGGCAGTCATGGCCGCACCGTCCCGCACCGCGTTCACCGATGCCTGGATACGCCGGTTCGCCGCCTCCGCGGAGGCCACCGAGCCCGAACTGACCGCACTGGACCAGCAGGTCGGCGACGGTGACTTCGGCGCGAACCTCGTCGCGGGCCTCCGGGCGACGCTGCGACGTCTCGACGACCCGATCGGCCCGGAGGCGTGGAAGGCCGCCTCGAACGGCGCACCGGAGCGGGTGAGGCCCCCCGAGGCGAGCTGCGCTGGCCCGCTGGACGCCGCCGCGGCCGCTTTCCTCGATGAGGTCGGCGGCACCAGCGGGCCCCTGTTCGGCCTGCTGTTCCATGAGATGGCGGCGGCGCTCGCGGTGAGCGAGGGGGGACCCGACGCCGGAGCGCTGGCCGCCGGAGTCGGCAACGGCCTCGCGGCCATTCAACGGGTCGGAGAGGCGACCGTTGGCGACAAGACCCTGGTCGACGCGCTCGCCCCGGCCTCCGACGCGCTGACGGCGCAGCCGCCGGGGACCGACCCGGCCACCGCCGTGGCCCACGCGGCGCGGGCCGCGTGGGAAGGCGTCGGCAACACCGCCCGGCTGACGGCCAGGCGCGGCCGCGCGAGCTACCTCGGCGACCGGGCGGCCGGCGTCCCGGACCCGGGCGCGGTGGGGATCGCGCTGCTGTTCTCCTCCGCGAGCGGAACCGTCTCCCGGCTGGGCCCGCTGCTCGCGGCGGCGGGGGACGTACCGGAGGAACAGAGTGCCTGACCGGCCACGCGGCTGACGGACGACCGGCGGACCCGGCGGGTGACCCGCGGGCGGACGGGGCAGCGGGGGAGTGGGCCGGTCCGTCCGGAGGACACGGGGCGGGAGACCCGCCGGTCCGCGGCGGGTCGGATCAGACCGGCAGCCGCTGGGCCATCCGGCGCGTCGCCCACTCGAAGATGCCCGGCTCGTCGAGCGTCGCGACCCACAGGTCGACCCGCGCCGCGATGTCCTCGCCCGGCCAGGGGCCGACGCCGACGACGCGCAGGCCGCCGCGTACGGCCGCCTCCACCCCGCAGGCGGAGTCCTCGACCGCCAGTGTGTCGCCCGGCGCGGCGCCGCAGAGCCGGGCCGCGGTCAGGTAGACGTCCGGGTGGGGCTTGGGCCGGTTGTCCTCGTCGGCGACCACGATGTGGTCGAAGTGGTCCCGGAGCCCGGCGTGGTCGAGGCAGGTCTCCACGACGTCCAGGGGGCAGTTGCTGGCGACCGCGAGCGGGGCGAACTTGGCGGCCGTCTCCACCAGCTCCCGCGCGCCGCGCATGGTCTGCGGTTCGCGGGCCACCAGCGCGCGGAAGTGGTGCAGGAGGCCGGAGGTGAGCTGGACGCCGAGCTCGGGGCGGCCTGCTTCGTCGGCCATGAGCTGACCGCACTCGGTGAAGTGCAGGCCCTTCGCCCGTTCGGCGAAGCCCTCGGCGGGGGCGACCCCGACATCGTTCATGGCCAGTTCGCGGGCCTGCTGCCAATGGCGTTCGGTGTCCATGAGTGTGCCGTCGCAGTCGAAGACGATGGCCGCGGGTGTCCACGAAAGAATGGGGTGAGAGTTCATCGGGGATTTCCTTTTCAGGAATGCCTGAATGTGCCGGCGATGCGACGTCGCATTCCTCGCGGCGGGGTCGGCATACCGGTGAAAGCAGACGGGCGCGGGCCCTCGGCGGACGCGGCCCCGTAAAAGGGCCGTCTGGGAGACCGCCAAGAACATATCGATCGTTACGTTATGGACGTCAACCCAACGTAGTCAAGTGAGTCCTCTGCGTAATCACCCGAGTCGCCGTATCCGAGTACGCCGAAAGCGGCGCGCTCGGCGCCGTTGTGGATGCGGAAGACGCAGGTCCGGTGGTGCGGGACGCACTCCACGCTGGCCCGCGGCGTGAACTCGGCGAACCGCGCCGCCACCAGACGGCCGCACGTCGGATGGAGTAGTACGCCGCCGCTGACCTCGGCGGCGGCCTGCCGCGCCGCCTCCAGGAGCACCATGCCGGGGACGTGGTCGGTCGGGTGGTCGAAGAAGAACGGGTGGCAGGGGTCGGCCGGGTCGATCTCGACCGTGCCGCCGCGGTGGGTGATCAGCACATCTCTGAGGTGGGCGACGGCCAGGGCGGCGGGCGCGGGGCGCCCGTCGGCCGTCGGCGTCGGCTGGCGCGCCGTGAGGCGTTCGGCGCGCAGCGCCGCGTATCCGTGAGCGCTCAGGAAGCGGGCACCCCCGTTGGCCTGCGCGAACGCTCGGCCGTCGGCGAGGTAGGTGACGTCGAGCCGCAGGCCGGTGGTGACGCCGTCCGCCCCCTGGCGGCGACCGCCGACCGCGATCCGGCACGTCACCTCGGTGCAGCCGTGGCCCGCCCGCGGCGCGCGTGCGGGCCGCAGGTCGAATGACAGGTCGGTGATGAGCAGGTGGCTGGTGGGCGGGACCCCGTACCAGCGCAGGGGTATGTAGATGCCGAGTTGCCGCAGGGTCTCCACCAGGACCAGTGGGCTGTGCCGGTCGGTCCCGTCGAGGGGGAAGGTCGTATGCGATCGGGGCCAGGCGGCGGCGGCCTCGAACGCGTCGTCCGCCGTCGGCCGTACGTCGGTCAGGAGAACCTCGGCGACGGACGCGCGGTGCACTGTCTCGCGGGGGACCGTCCGGGACCAGGTCAGCGGACGGGCACGACCGCCGACCCCTGTCGGAGAATTCATACCATAAGGAGAACTCACGCCCTGGGGATTTGCACGCGCATTGCTTCGTGGATGTTACGCGGAGGTAGTAGATTGCCTGCTGTTGGTGACGGCGCGGCAGGCGGAGTGAACGTGCAGGAGCGGGCGGAGACGACACGGCGGTTTCTGCTGGAGGCCGCGGCGCGTCTGTTCGACGAACGTGGTTATGCGGGGACGAGTATCAGCGACATCAGCGCGCTGTCCGGCCGCACCAGCGGAGCGATCTACTTTCATTTCGCCAACAAGGAGAAACTCGCGCTGGCCGTCGTCGAGGCGCACTTCGCGACCTGGCCGGAACTGGTCGACCGTGCCCGGACGGCCGACGCGCCCGCGCTGGAGAAACTCGTCGCGCTCAGCTTCACCGTGGCGCGCGCCTTCCGCGACGATGTCGTCGTGCGCGCCGGGTCCCGGCTATGGATGGAGCGCAAGGCGATCGACGCGAGGCTGCCGACCCCGTTCAGTCCCTGGATCGAGACGGTGACCGCGTTGCTGGAGGAGGCCGGCCGCCGTGGGGAACTGGCCGACGGTGTCGCCCCGGCGGTCGCGGCCCCCGGTGTCGTCTACGCCTTCTTCGGCCTCCACACCGTCTCCGACGCGCTGGACGGCCGCGACCAGATCGAGGAGCGGCTGCACGACTTGTGGGTGCTGCTGCTGAGGGCGCTCCAGCGGGTGCCGGAGGCGGCGGGGCTGCTGGGGCGAGTCAGGAACGGGAAGGCCGAGCCGGTGGGGGAGCGGGTCGCCTCGCCCGCGTAGCGGCGGTGGAGCCGGCGGATTCCGCTGAGCCGGGCCATGGTTCTCCGCACGGGCCCGCGTCATGCGGGGCCGGGTCCGCGCGTGCGGTGATGCGTACGTTGACCGCGGGCCGCCGCGCGGCGACGTCCCGACCGTGATCTGATGGAAAGGCGCTCTCGCCGCCGAGCGCGACCCGCGGGCGAAGAGGTCCGCCGACGGATCGGGCGTCTCACCCCCCGATCACTTTCCAGCGCCTGAACGAGGCCGCTATGAACCAGCTCCACCACTTCCACATCGAACACGCCGGACACTCGATCAGCGTGGACGTCAGCGGCGGACACCACCGAGAGGTCGAACTCCTCGTCGACGGGCGGGAGGTGGGCCACCGCGAGGACCGGAACGCCGACCGGCTCACGCTCTCCGGGGAACTGCCGGAGGACCCGCCCCGGCCCTTCGCCGTCCGCGTGGAGGGGCGACCGCACCACCGATCCCAGCCTCCGACCTGCACGCTCGTACTCGCCGGAGACGAATTCCCCGTCCCCGACCGGACCCCTGTGCGGCGTCCTGACCACCGCGTCCGCTGAGCAGGAGCAGGAGCAGGATTAAGGCCGGAGGCGGAGCCGGAGGGGGAGCAGGACCGGCGCCGGGGTCACGCGGGTCGTCCGGAAAGAACGGGCCCCTGTGGCAGCAGTTCGGCGGCCATGAAGGAGATCACGGAGGCGAGGACGATGACCGGCACGGAGCCGGAGTGGCCGAGCATGATCGCGACCAGTACGACGCTGCTGACCGGCAGCCGCAGCGCCGATGTGGCCGCCGCCGCCATCCCGGCCGCCATCGCGGGTACCAGGCCGAGCCCCGGCAGCGGGGCGAGCAGCGCGCCCGCGGCTCCGCCCAGGAAAAGGGCCGGGAAGACCGGGCCGCCGCGCAGGCTCCCCAGGCACAGGACGTAGGCGGCCCCCTTGAAGACGAGCACCGCCACCAGCGCCCCCACCGACCAGGCATGCGGGTCCTTGGCCAACTGCGACAGCGTCGCCTGACCCGACAGCGCCGCCTCGGCCGGCGAGCGGCCGGTGCTGACCGCGAAGAGCGCGACGCACCCGCCGGCCGCCAGCGCGCAGAGCGTCGTGTGCGGCAGCAGTCGGCCGGACACGAAGACCGCCACGTACCGTCCGCCCACCACGAGTACGTGGACGGCCGCTCCGATGACCAGCCCCATCAGCAGCGACCAGACGACGTCGCCGGTGTCCAGCACGGGAGGGGCGGGCAGACCGACCGCCAGGCTCCCGGTCTTGAAGCCGGTCCACTGGCCGAACCCGCTGAAGATCACCGATCCGATGCCGCTGGCCAGCAGGGCCGGCAGCATCACGGCGAAGAGCTGCGGCCCGCCCACGCCCGCCACCTCCATCAGCAAGATGCCCGCCACCAGCGGGTTGCCGAAGATCGCGGAGATCGCCGCCGCGGAACCGGCGGCACCGAGCAGGGCGGTGCTCTGCGGTGAGGCCGGCGCGCGCGCCAGGTCACGGAAGACCAGGGCCAGCCCACCGCCCAGCGCGATCAGCGGCGCCTCGGGTCCCAGCACCGCGCCCAGCGGCAGGCTGAACAGCGCCGCGATGATCACACCGGGAATCGCTGCCCTCGTTGGCCCACCTGAGTGCAACCCGGCCGCCGGTACGTGTCCGCCGCGGCCGGGCAACCGGCCCGCCACCAGCGGGACGACCAGTCCCGCCAGCGCGAACGCCGGAAAGGGCCACCACCAGGGTGCGTGCGGCCACCCCAGATCCTTGGGCCAGTCCGTCCAGACCAACTGCTCCAACTCGTGCAGCGCCGCGAGGAACCAGAAGGCCAGCGCGGACACCGGAATGCCGATCAGGGCGCAGAAGAGCAGCGCTCGCCGGTAGGCGGGGTCGCGCAACATCGTCCGCAGCCGCTCGGCCTCGGGCGGCTGGGTTCCGGGGGAGGCCCCCGCGGTGGCGGCCTTCGACTCGGCGATAGGTCATCTCCATCGGTCGGCGCGCAGGCGGAACTGCACCCGGGGCAGCGCGAGACTACCCACCCCGACCCCGCCGCCCCCGGCGGCCACGGCCCCGTGACCTGGAATTCCCCTGAGTGGCGGTACGGACGGACCGCGCGGCGTCGTCATGGTGACGACGGGGGCGCCGGGGCCTTCGTCCGGTGCGCGTCACCGATGGTCTGCCACAGCCGCAGTGCGCGTTCGTGGTGGCGGTGTGCCAGGTCGTGGGCTCCGGCGGCGGCGTCCAGGTCGCCGAGCAGTTGCCAGCACGCGGCTTCGTCGTGGCGGTCGCCGTGTCGTTGGAAGATTCCGGCCGCGCGTTCCAGCGCCGGGCCTGCCCGGTCCCGGTCGTGCCGGCCGGCGTGCACGCGGCCGACTTCCAGCAGTGTGTACGCGGCGCACCGCTCGTCGGCCAGTTCCTCGAAGGCGGCCAGCGCCTGCCCCAGGCAGCGCAGCGCCTCGTCCGGATCGCCGCGCCGGTCGTGCAGCCGGCTGAACCGCCGCAGCACGACCGCCACCCGATGCCCGTCGTCGAGCGCCCTGGCCTGGCGCAACGCCTCGCCGAACCAGGACTCCGCCTCGTCGAGTTCGTCCTGCATGAGCCGCATCACGCCCATCGAACAGGACAGTTGGGCTTCGAGGTGGCGGTCGCCCTCACCGACCGCGATGGACAGGGCCCGCTCGATACGGGCGGCGGCTTCGTCGTAACGGCCCTGCACCCGGCTGATCGTGCTCAGCATGGCCATCGCCAACGCCTGGCCGCGCTTGTCCTCGCCGTTCTGGCACAGGGCGGCGGAGGACTCCAGGGCGCGGGTCGCCCCGTCGAACTCGTCGCGGTAGATGTTCAGTTGGCCAAGGCCGCGCAGCAGCACCGACGCACCGCGCGTATTGCCCGCGGCCTCGGCCGCTCCCAACGCGAGCAGGTGCCCGTGCTCCCAGTCCTGGTACAGGCACCGGTGGTCGTAGTAGGTCGCGGGACCTGCCGCCAACTCCCAGGCCAATTCGTCCAGTCCCCAGTCCACGGCCAGCCGCACCGCGCCGAGCAGGGTGACGCGTTCGGCGTCGAACCAGGCGACCGGGTCGGCCATCAGCCGGTCCACGACCGCGTCCGGCAGCGAACGGCGCGGCGCGGAACCGGGTTCGGCGACCAGCAGCCCTGCGGGCAGCCGATCGGTGGCGCGCCCGGCCAGATCGAGCCAGGTGGCCAGCACGCGGACCATCGCGTCCCGCCTGTCCGCCTCCGGCAGCTGTGCGGCGAGCTCCACGGCACAGGTCCTGATCAGGTCGTGGAGCCGGTAGCGCGGCTGGCCGATGGCGTCGGTGCTGGTGAGACGGACCAGGCTGGCGTCGACGAGGGTGTCCAGCACGTCGTCGGCGTCGCGGCGGTCCAGCAGCGGGCCGACCACCCAGCCGGGCAGGGTGGACGCGCCGAGCAGCCCCAGCAGGCTCAGCGCGCGTACCGCGTCGGGCGGGAGCAGCCGCACGCTCAGTTCGACGTTGGCTCGCACGCTGAGGTCCCCGATCCTCAGCTCGGCCAGCCGACGGGACTCGTCCTCGATCCGTTCCCGCAGCACCCGCAGCGACCAGGCCGGGCGGCCGGTGAGCTTGGCGCCGGCGATCCGGATCGCCAGCGGCAGGTTGTCGCAGCAGGCGAGGATCGCGTCGGCCTCCGCCGGTTCCCGCTCGACCCGCCGCCGCCCGACGATGCCGGTGAACAACTCCCGCGCCTCCGCCAGGCTCAGCACGTCCAGGTCGATGTGCCGGGCGCCGGGAAGCTGCGTCAGCAGCATGCGACTGGTGATGAGCACCGCGCAGCCGTCGGCGCCCGGCAGCAGGGGCAGCACCTGACTGGCGTGACCGGCGTCGTCCAGTACCACCAGCATCCGGCGGTCCGCCAGTAACGACCGGTAGAGCGCGGCCCGTTCGGGCAGGCCGTTCGGGATCGCGCTGCCGCCCACCCCGAAGGCGCGCAGTGCCTCGGCCAGCATCAGCGCCGGGTCCCGTGGCGCGTCCGACGTTCCGGCGAGGTCGAGGTAGAGCTGGCCGTCGGGAAAGGAGGCGCTGGCCAGCCGCGCGGCGTGCGTCACCAGGGAGGATTTGCCGACACCGGGACCGCCCACGACGACGGCCACCGGGGCCCGGTCGGGCGCCGACACGTCCAACTGCCGTGCGACCTGCGCCAGCGCGTCGGCTCGGCCCACGAAGTCATGGACGCCTAAGGGCAGTTGGCGTACCGGTAGCGCCATGGCCGGTTCGGCGGCGGCGCCGGGCCCGTCCGGTCCGGTGGTCGCGGGGCCGCTCGCCGGGCCGCTCGCCGGGGCGGGTGCCGGGGCGGGCGCCGCCAGGGACGGGTCGGCGGCCAGAATGCGCTGGTGCAGGGCTTGGAGCGGCGGGGTGGGATCGACGCCGAGTTCGTCCGCGAGCGTCCGGCGCAGCCGCTCGTACACCTGTAACGCCTCGCCCTGCCGCCTGCACCGGTACAGGGCGACCATCAAGTGCTCGGCGACCTGCTCGTCGAAGGGGAACTCCCCTAGCAGGGCGGTCAGTTCCTCGATGACCTCACGATGGCGCCCCAGGCCGACCTCGATGCTCAGGCAGAGCTTGTGCGTGGCCGCGCGCTTCTCGTTCAGCCGTGCCGCGTCCAGCTCCAGGACCCGGCTCGCCATGCCGACCAGGGCGTCACCGCGCCAGCAGGCCAGCGCGCGCCGCAGCGCGACGGCGGTCTCCAACGGTGAGGTGTGCCGCTCGGCGAGCTGCCGCTGGTGGTCGAATTCCAGCAGGTCCAACTGCTCCCGTTCCAGGTGGATCTGGTAGCCGCCGCGCCGGGTGCTGATCAGGGAACGCGACGCCCCGCACGCGGCGAGGTTGCGGCGCAGCCCGGACATGGCGTCCTGGACCTGGCGGACCGCGGTGGCGGGGACCTTCCCGTCCCACATCACGGCAACGAGCTGTTCCATGGTGACGAGGTTGTTCGCGTCGACCAGAAGCGCGGCAAGCATCTTCGCCTGCCGCGCTCCGTCGAGTCGGACTTCGCACCCCGCGACCTGGGCGTGCAACGGCCCCAGCACGCCGAATCTCATGCCCCCGGCACTCCACGATCAGTGCCGGACCCCCGTCTGACCCGGCATCAGAACCGATCTTAGCGCCGCCCCGTGGCCCGCAGGGGTGCAGGTTCAGCCATACGCCGCGAGGAAGCACGCGGACGTCAGAACGTCATAGTTCCTGTCATTGACGTCCTTTATCGTGGCGGCCAATGCGGGCACACAGGCGACAAAGGCGTTCTCCGCGTTGACGAAGGCGGCGACAGCGGTCGTGTTGCAGATGATGATCCGCGTCGTCGTGGCCGCGTAACCCCACTGCGTGAGCGTGCTGATGCAGGAGTTCGGGTTGGCGTCGGGCTTCACCTGCGCCGCGGGCGCGCCGGCAGGGGCCGTGGCGGCGGAGGCGGCAGGCGCCATCGCCAGACCACAGCCCGCGAGAGCGACCGCGGACAGCGAGGCGGCGGCGAGGCGGCGGCCGGAGAGCGGCTTTCTCATCTGTTACCCCGTTTCGTGGGAAAAGGTGCTGATGGTACGGACGGTGTCCGTCACCAGCCGGACGACGGCCTTGGACAGGGGACTTCCTTCGACGGTGGGCTTTCGTCGACAGGGGGACTCAGGTGGCCACGTCGAAGACGAGCCACGCCTGGTATCCCGAGTCCTGGGACGTTCCATTGCACGGATAGCCGCGCAGGCCGTACTGGAGGGAGAGATCGGCGCACATGTTGGCGTGGTCTTCCTGGTACCGCCCGTTCTGGAGCACGACCTGGGTGATGCCGTGAGCCTGGCGGGTGACGAGCCGCCACTCCTGCCATCCCCCGGTGTAGCTGGTGTTGTAGCAGGGGAAACCGCGCAATCCGTATTCCTGGGAGTAGTCGAGGCAGTTGCCGCTGCCCACGTTCTCCAGGTTCGCCCAGCCGTTGGCGTTGATGACGACCTGCCACCGGTACGACGTGTCGTAGAGATCGCACGGAGCGTTGCGGACCCAGTCGACCGGATGCCCGTGATAGGTGGTCAACTCGCGGGAGTCCTGCATGCAGGTGTTGCCCGCGTCCGGAGACAACGATTCGAGCCGGTAGATGTGGCCGGTCTGCCACGACCAGGCGGGCGCGGCGTCGGCGGATCCCGTGGTGGCCATCGGGAAGCGCCGCTGATGTCGCCGCGTGCGGCGCGCCGGACCCGGACCGGGACCCGGCGCCGGACCCCTGGCCGATGTCGGACCCCTGGCCGGTGCCGGACCCAGCCGCGGCCCCGGGCCTCAGGGTTCGACGAGGCCGGCCCGGATCGCGTACCGGGTGAGGTCGATCCGGTCGCGCATGCCGAGCTTCTGGAGGATGTTCGCCCGGTGCCGGTCGACGGTCTTCACGCTGATCACCAGCGTCTCGGCGATCTCCTTCGCCGAATTCCCCTCGGCGATCAGCTTGGTGACCTCCTCCTCCCGCGGCGTGAGGATGCTCTCCGGCAGCTTCTCGCCCTGCCTGGCCCGATGCAGGTAGTCCCGGATCAGCGCGGTGATCGCGCCGGGATAGAGGAACGGCTCGCCGCGCATCGCCGACCTGACCGCCTCCAGCAGGTCCCGGTCGGCGACCGACTTGAGCACGTATCCGGACGCGCCGGCCCGGAGCGCCTCGAAGAAGTACTGCTCGTTGTCGTGCATCGAGAGCATCAGGATGCGTACGCCGGGGGCTCGCCGGGAGATCTCACGGGCCGCTTGCAGGCCGGTCATCCGCGGCATCGCGATGTCCAGAATCGCCAGGTCGATCTCGGACCCGCGGATCATCTCCACCGCTTCCGCCCCGTCGGCGGCCTCGGCGACCACCGTCATGTCGGGCTCGGCGTCGAGAATCAGTCGCAGGCCCCGCCGGACCAGTGCGTGGTCGTCCGCCAGCATGATCCGGGTCTTGGTCGTGGACACGCTTACCCCCGCTTCCTCTCCGCCGCCGACGGAATCGGGCCGTCGGCGGGAACGGTCAGCCGGACCTCGGTGCCGGTGCCGGGCACGGCGGTGATGGACAGCCGCGCGTCGATCAGCAGCGCCCGTTCCCGCATTCCCCGGATGCCGGCGCCCTCCCGGCTCACCTCGCCGAGGCCGTCGTCGGCGACCCGCAACACGACCGTGTCCGCCTCGGGCCGCAGCGACAGCTCGACCCGGCCGGCCCCGGCGTGCCGGGCCACGTTGGTCAGGCTCTCCTGGGCGATCCGGTAGATCACCAGTTCCTTCTCCGTGCTCAGCGCGGGCAGGTCCGGCTTCGCCCGCCGTACCACCGGCACCCCGCTGACCTGCGAGAACTCCGTCGCCAGCGCGTTCATCGCGCTGAGCAGCCCGAGATCCTCCAGCACGTCCGGGCGGAGCCTGCGGGCCACCCGTCCCACCTCGTCGAGGCTGGACCGCACCGTCTCCTGCACGGCGTGCAGGTCGTCGCGCAGGTCGTCCGGGGCCCGGTCCACGGCCCGCTTGAGGCCGAGCAAGACCACCGTGAGACTCTGCCCGATCTCGTCGTGCAGTTCCCGCGCGATCCGCTGCCGCTCCGCCTCCTGGGCGGCGAGCGCGTCCGCGCTGCTGGCGCTGCGTTCGGCCCCCAGCCGGTCCAGCATCGCGTTGAAGGTCGCGATCAGGTCCGCCAGGTCACCGTTGCCGGAGTCCGCCAGCCGGTCCCCGCCGCGCAGCAGGTCCACCCGGCGCATCAGCGCGGTCAGCGCTTCGAGCGGGGCCAGGCTGGCCCGCAACAGCAGGGCGTTCACCGTCAGGATGAGCGCCAGTCCGACGATCAGCACCGGGATCTCGGCCAGCCGTACCCGTGAGGAGACGGTGGCCGGTGAGAGCGCGAGCACGAGCGTACCGATCGTGAAGACCAGGCCGTTCAGCACGACCAGACGGCGGAACAACGCCTGGGCAGGTGCCCTGCGGTCGGGCTCGTCCCGGCGCCCGTCCTTGCCCCGGCGGTCGGGCTCGTCCCGGCGCCCGTCCTTGCCTCGGCGGTCGGGCTCGTCCCGGCGCCCGTCCTTGCCTCGGCGGTCGGCCTCTTCTCGGCGTCCGTCCTTGCCTCGGCGGTCGGCTTCTTCTCGGTGCCCGGGCTCCTCTCGGCGGCCGGGCTCGGGGATGGCTGCCCGGTCAGCGGAATTGGTCACCGTGCCAGCCTCGCTCGGGAGCGGCCCGTTTGTCCATCGGGTCGCTCACCCATCCACAACCCCTTTCACCTGCATGTTCCGCGCGGGCAGAGATGGGTGTCGGACCCCATGGCCGGGCCGGCCGAATTCCCGAAACGTAGAGGGGGACCAGCCTCCCTTGCTCGAATGACCCGAAGGAGCCCTCAGTGGAGATCACCCGCACCAGTGTTTTCGGCGTCGGCGTCGTCAACCACTTCTCGACCCGTGAAGGGCAGCGCTTCGGCGTACTTGTGCATCAGTCCGGACGCCGATCGCTGCTCTGCTACGGCGCGGGCGATCCGGACGTACCGGTCAACCAGATCGAACTGGACCTCGACGAGGCCGACCAGGTCGCCGAGGTGCTGCACAGCGTCTCGGTCGCCGACCGGCTGGCGAGCCTGGAACGCCGGCTCGCCGAGCTCCAGGGCGGGTTCGCGTGATCAGGACGTATCCGAAGGTTGGTCCAGGCCAGGGGAGTTGGTGGAATGCAGGCACAGCAGATCGCCGTGACCGTACCGACGGTGACCGTTCGGGACTCCGTGGCCCACGCGGTCCGGTTGATGGCGCTACGCCGGTTGCCCGGCATGATCGTGGTGGACGACCGGGGCCGACCGCGTACGGTGCTGCCGGGCACGCAGGTGCTGCGGATGGCGGTGCCCGACAGCTACCGGGCGGACCGGGCGTTGGCCCGGGCCATCGACGAGGCGCACGCGGATCACTACTGGGACGAACTCGGCGACCTGACCGTGGGCGACTGCCTGCACCAGGGGCTGGCCCGGGTGGTCACGGTCGGCCTGGACGGGACGCTGCTGGAAGTGGCCGCCCTGATGGCCGGGCAGCGCAGCCCGCTGGTGGCGGTGGTCGACCACGCCGGTGTGCTGGTCGGGGCGATCACGCTGGAGCGGGTGATCGCCGAATTCGCGGTGGCCCACCCGGACGTCTGATCGCGCCCGGACGTCTGCTCCCGCCGGGACGGCTGAATGCGGCCGGACGTCCCATGGCGCCGGGACGGCTGATCCCGTCGTGCGGCGGCGCGAGCCGGTCGGGGGGTGACCGGTGAGCGCCGTCGTCGCGCTGGCCATCTTCTCGGTGGCGTTCTTCTTCATCGCCACCGAGAAGGTCGACAAGGTCAAAGTCGTACTGGTCGCGGCCGCCGTGATGCTGGTGTTCGGCCTCGCGCCCGGAGCCGAGGTGTGGTTCTCCCAGCACGCCGGGGTCGACTGGGAGGTCATCCTCCTGCTGCTCGGGATGATGATCATCGTCGGGGTGCTGAAGCAGACCGGCCTCTTCGACTACCTCGCCATCTGGTCCGCGAAGCGGTCGGGCGGCCGGCCGTACCGGCTGATGGTCATGCTGATGCTGATCACCGCTGTCGCGTCGCCGTTCCTGGACAACGTCACCACGATCATGCTGGTCGCCCCGGTGACCGTGGTGGTCTGCAACCGGCTGCACATTCCCGCGCAGCCGTACCTGATCGCGGAGATCCTGGCCTCCAACATCGGCGGCGCCGCGACCCTGATCGGCGATCCGCCGAACATCATCATCGGCAGCCGCGCCGGGCTGACCTTCACGGACTTCCTGGTGCACATGGCGCCGATCGTCGTCGTGATCTTCGCGGTCTTCGTGCTCTTCACCCGGGTGCTGTTCCGCAAGTCGTTCCGGTACAACCCGGAGCACGTCAACGCTGTCCTGGCGTTGCAGGAGCGGCGGGCGATCACGGACGTACGGCTGCTGGTGCGCTGCCTGGCCGTACTCGCGCTGGTGGTGGTCGCCTTCTCGCTGCACTCCGTGCTGCACCTCGACCCGTCGGTGGTGGCGCTGGTCGGCGCCGGGCTGATGCTGCTGGTCTCCCGGATGGACGTCACCGAGGTGCTCAACGAGGTCGAGTGGCCCACCCTGGTCTTCTTCATGGGCCTGTTCGTGATGGTCGCCGGTCTGGGGCACACCGGGGTGATCAGCACGTTCGGCGATTGGGTGGTCGGCCAGGTGGACGGCAACTTCTTCGGCGCCGCGACCGCCCTGCTGTTCGGTTCGGCGATCCTGGGGGCCTTCTTCGACAACATCCCGTACGTCGCCTCCATGGCCCCGGTGGTCGAAGGGCTGGTGGCCGAGGCGCCCGACGAGCGCACCGGTCAGGCGATCTGGTGGGCCTTCGCCCTCGGCGCGGACTTCGGCGGCAACGGCACGGCGGTGGCGGCCAGCGCCAACGTGGTGGCGATCGGCATCGCCGCCCGCAGCGGCCACCGCATCTCGTTCTGGCAGTTCACCCGTTACGGCATCATCGTGACGACCATGAGCTGCGTGATCGCCTGGCTCTACATCTGGCTCCGCTACTTCCTCTGAGCGGGCCGAGGCTTCTCTGAGCAGGCCGCATTCCCTCCGAGCGAGCCCGCCGACCGGGCAGGACATCCCGTCCTGCCCGGTCGGCGCGCTGCCGCGCGGCCGACCGACCGCGGCCTCACCTCGCCCCGGCGTCTCGCGCCCCGGTGTCACCGGCAGCCCCTCCCGCCATCCTCCGACGCCCCTGACGCATCACTGAACTCACTTCTTTTCAGGCTGAGTTACGGAAATTTCTTTCACTTGCCCGGCTTATTGCGCGACTGTGTCGCCGAACCTACGATCGGTGGCGCGCGGAGACCCCGCCCCGTCCCACGGATGCTGCTTCCGGCTCGTTCCGCTCCCCCCGCCCACCGAAGGGACAACGACCTGTGAGAAAGCTCCGTCTGACCGCCGCCGCGTGTACCGCGGCCCTGGCCGCCCTGCTGGTACCGGGCGCCGCCACCGCGTCCGCGAGCACCACGGACTGGCCCAGCGGCTGCCAGTACTACACCGACTTCGACTTCATCTACGGCCAGCTCTCGATCTACAACAGCAAGGTCTGCAACGGCGTCAGCCAGCCCGCCTACGCCGTGATCGAGAAGGTCAGCAGTACGGGCACGATCACCGCGGTGGCGTACGGCGTCGGCATCGTCCGCTACACCTGCCAGGGCACCGCCGTGAACACCTTCCGCTTCGACGGTGACCTCAGCCACCAGGTGACCCTGACCCCGGGGGCGCTTCCCTGCGGCTGACCACCGCGCACCCGTCCGCCGCCTCCCCCTCCGGCCGACGGTGAAGACGGGTCCTGTCACGGCGGTGGCAGGACCCGTCCACCGGCGGGCGCCCGCGCGGAGCCGGTGATCCCACGGGCTCACAGGCCGTGGCAGACGTGCGGGGCCGCCGACGGCCTGCCATGATCCGCAGGAAGAGGCAGCGCGTCGCCGAATCCGCGTTGCCCGTCGCGGGGCGGGAGGCTCGAATGACACGCGGAGCGAGTGAGGGCGCCGTCGACGTGGTGGTCGTCGGCGCGGGTGTGGCGGGGCTGGCCTGCGCGCAGGACCTGGTGGCCGCGGGGCTGCGCGTGCGAGTGCTGGAAGCGTCGGACGCGGCGGGCGGCAGGATGCGTACCGACGTACGCGACGGGTTCCGCTTCGACCGCGGCTTCCAGGTGGTCAACACCTCCTACCCGCAGTTGCGCCGTCGCCTGCGGCTGAGCGAGCTGCGCCTGCGGCCGTTCACGCCCGGCCTTCTGGTGCACACCCCCCAGGGGAAGCTCCGCCTGGGCGACCCGACGCGTCACCCGCGGATGGCGGCCGACCTGCGGCCCGGGCGGTTGGCCACGCTGCGTGATCTCGCCGGACTCGCCATGATGAGCGGCCGCGACCTGCTGGCGCCGCCCCGCGTCCTCAAACACCAGACGGACCGCACGACCCGCACCGCGCTCGCGCAGGCGGGCATCGGCGACGAACTGGTCGAAACCCTGTTCCGCCCGTTCCTGTCGGGAGTCTTCCTGGAGGACGAGCTGGAGACCTCCAGCCGGTTCTTCCACCTGGTGTGGCGCTCCATGCTGCGCGGCACGCTGTGCCTGCCCGCTCGGGGAGTCGCCGCGGTGCCCGAGCTGATGGCGGCCACGCTGCCGGACGGCACCGTCGCCTTCGACGTCCCCGTGGAACGGCTCACCGACGACGGGGTGCTGACGGCCCGCGGTGACGAACTGGCCGCGCCCGCGGTGGTCGTCGCCGCCGGCCCGGCCGCCGCGGCCTCACTCGTACCCGGCCTGCGCGTGCCGGCGACGCGATCGGTCACCACGTACTACCACGCGGCTCCTGAACGACCGCGGGCCGAACCGACGCTCATCGTGGACACCGCACGGCGCGTGCTCAACACCGTCGTGCTCAGCGAGGTCAGTCCCACCTACGCGCCGCCCGGCCGGGCCCTGGTCTCCACCTCCGTGCTCGGAGTCGACGAGACCGAGGGCGGCGAGGCGGAGGTGCGCCGGGTACTGGCCGAGCTCTACGAGACCGACACCACGACGTGGGAGCCGGTGGCCGCCTACCGCGTCGCCGAAGCGCTGCCCGCCATGCCGCCGCCGTGGCCGCTCAGCCGTACCACGCGGGTCTCGCCCGGCCGCTACGTCTGCGGCGATCACCGGGCCACCGGCTCGGTCCAGGGGGCGATGGCCTCAGGCGCCCGCGCGGCTCGCGAGCTGCTCGCCGATCGCTGAGGCCGTGCGGGCGTTGAAGCCGTCCGGGCGGGCGAGTCCGGGCCGGAGGTGTGGGCGCGGGGCGGGCGGGCACGCGACCGTCTGAGTACGCGTCACCGGCGAGCAGATGCCGCGACGGCATTCTCGTCACTCGGGGCGCGACGTTTCCGATGGAGGAGCCGCGACATGAGGGACAACATCTGGGGCTATCAGCACACCACCGGCCATACGGCGGGGACCGACCTGATCGGTTACCAGGTCGAGGCGACGGACGGTCACATCGGCAAGGTCGACAAGCACTCCGACGACTTCGACTCGGCGTATCTGGTCGTCGATACCGGCGTGTGGATCTTCGGCAAGCACGTACTGCTCCCCGCGGGCACCGTACGGTCGATCGACACGGCGGACCAGAAGATCTTCGTCGATCTCACGAAGGACCAGATCAAGAGCTCCCCGGAGTTCGTCGTGGACGAGCACACCGGTGATACCCACTACCGCGAGCTGGTGGCTCGGTACTACGAGAACCACTACAACATCTGACCCGCCGTCGGGGCGGCGGGGCCGGGCGGGGCGACCGCGGCCGTCCATCCCCGGTCGAGCAGGAGCATCGCCTGGTCGATCGCGGCGACGGGATCGGGACGGGAACCGGCGAAGGCGAGGGTTTCCAAGGTGAAGCGGGCGTAGGCGGCGCAGAGCAGGTCGTCGTGGGGGCGGCCGGTCTGCTCGGCGAGGGCGACGGCCAGGGCGTTCTCGTGGCGCAGGGTCATCGCGCGCGCGTACTCGCGCAGGGCCGGGGTCTGCCGGACGAGCTCCTGGAGGTCGGCGAAGCGCGGGTCACGCGTGTGGGGTGAGGTGGCGAAGCCCGTGAAGTGCGCGCGCAGGGCCTCGGGGATCGTCCGGTCCGCGGGGCGGTCGGTCACCGCGGCGACCAGGCGGGCCTCGTTCCCGGCGTCCTCGTCGAAGACCAGGGCCTCCTTGCCGCCGGGAAAGTAGTTGAACACCGTCGACACCGACACATCGGCGGACTCGGCGATCTCGCGGACGCTCACCTGGTCGTATCCGCGCTCCAGGAACAGCCGCAGCGCGGCGTCGGCGATCGCCTGCCGGGTGGCGGCCTTCTTGCGTTCGCGCCTTCCGGCGGGGGCGGCCCGGTCGGTGGTGTCGTCCATGCGCCGACCGTACCCCGAAAGTTGTCATCGCACCATTATTGGAGTCGTTGTATGTTTGGAGGCGTTCGAATAATGTGACGGCGCTGGACCTGCCTGCGGCATCGGGCCGCGGCCGTCCGGCGTCGGCGAGAGGAACCACCCATGAACCCCACGAACCCCGTAGCACCGGCCCAAGCCAGGATCAGCGTCATCGGCGCGGGACCCGGCGGCCTGACCTGCGCCCGCATCCTCCAGCGGCGCGGCCTCGCCGTCACCGTCTACGACCGCGAAGCCGGTCCCGACGTCCGCGACCAGGGCGGCTCCCTGGACCTGCACGCCGACAACGGCCAGATCGCCCTGCGCGAGGCCGGTCTGCTGGAGGAGTTCTTCGCGCTGTCCCGGCCCGAGGGCCAGGAGATGCGGCTGCTGGACCCGGATGGCACGATCACCGTCCGGCACGTCCCGGAAGCCGACGAGCTGTTCAAGCCGGAGATCGACCGCGGGGTGCTGCGCGACCTGCTCCTGCGGTCGGTCGAACCGGGAACGATCCGATGGGGAAAGGGACTTGAGTCCGTCGGCGGTCCCGCCGAGGGACCGCGGCTGCTGCGCTTCACCGACGGCACCACCGTGGAGACCGACCTGGTCATCGGCGCCGACGGCGCCTCGTCACGCGTACGCCCGGCCGTCTCGCCCGCCGTCCCCGCGTACACGGGGGTGAGCTTCCTGGAGGCCTGGTTCGACGACGTCGACAACAGCCACCCCGAGATCGCCGAACTGGTCGGCCAGGGCATGGCCCACGCGGGCGACGGCGAACGCGCGCTGGTGGCCCAGCGCAACGGCGGCGACCACATCCGCGTCTACATCGTCCAGCAGGTCCCGGCCGACTGGATCAGCCGCGGCGGCCTGGCCGCCGACGACACCGACGCCGTCCGCGCCCTGCTCCAGGAGCGGTTCGCCCACTGGTCGGCACCCATGCGCCGGCTCATCACCGACAACGACGGCCCCTACGTCCAGCGGCCGATCTTCGCCCTGCCGGTCCCGCACACCTGGGAGCCGCACCCCACCGTGACACTCCTGGGCGACGCCGCCCACCTCATGCCCCCGCTGGGCGTCGGCGTCAACCTCGCCATGCTCGACGCCGGTGAACTCGCCGTCGCCCTGGCCACCGAGGCCACCGTCGCCGACGCCGTCCGCGCCTACGAGAGCACCATGCTCCCCCGCTCCACCGAGACCGCCGAACTCCTCGACGGCGCCGTCGCGGACCTCCTCACCCCCGACCTCCCCGACTTCGCCGACGCCCCCGCAAGGCCCTGATCCCGCAGGGACCTCTTACGGCCCTGAGCCGCGAGGGCGGATTCCGTCATACGAACCCCGGCGCTCCGTCGGTGGCGGGACGGAGCGCCGCGGGCCCCGGTCAGCAGGTCGTGAAGGCGACGCGGGCGTTGTCGTAGGAGCAGACGTCGAGAACGAGGCCGGGCACCCCCCTTGCGGGCCCGGCCGACCCGTACTTCACCAGATAACGGAGCGCACCGTCAGCCCTTTGTGCAAACCGGACGCACCGTTACTCTCGGGCGCGGGAAGCGGGCGGGCGGGCGGCTGTGACGGCGGACACAGGAACTCGGCCGGTGCTGCGGAGAGTAATGAGTGTGACGCAAACAGAACCAGCGGAGCCGTTGCGTGGGCGGATCCGTGCCGGAGACCGTTCCGCGTTCGCCGAGCTGTACGAACAGAGCGCGCGGGCGGTCTACAACCATGCGCTGCGGCTGACCGGGAGTTGGCCGGAGGCCGAGGACGTGATGTCCGAGACCTTCCTGGCCGCCTGGCGCGGGCGGGAGACCGTGGAGCCGGAGGGCGGGTCCCTCACGCCATGGCTCCTGGGCATCGCCACGCACAAGGCGCACAACGCCAACCGCGGACGGTGGCGCAGGCTCGCCTTCCTCGCGCGCAGCCCGGAGCCCCGCGCGGTCGAGGACTTCGCGGAAGAGGCGATCGGCCGGATCGACGACGCGCGACGGCTGGCCGCCGTCCACGAGACGCTGCGCCGACTGCGCCGCCAGGACAGGGAGGTGATCGCCCTGTGCGTGGCGGCCGGGCTGGACTACCGGCAAGCCGCCGAGGCACTGGGCATCCCGGTCGGCACCGTGCGCTCGCGGCTCTCGCGCGCCCGCAAGCGACTGGCCGAGCTGAGCGCCGTACCGGCACGCGACACGGCGGGGGAACCGGACCGCGTTCCCGGAGAGAAAGACGGCGAGGCCGTGTTCGCGGCGCTCTTCTTGCAGGAGGAAACCCGATGAAGGCTGACAACGCGCCCGCCACCGTCCCGGCCGAGGCGGAAGAACTGCTGGCCGCCTCGGCCGCCTGGGACCACCTTTCGCCGAGCCGCCATCGGCACCTCAAGGACGTTCTGATGCGGCGGATCGACCAGGACCTCGCCCGCGGGACCCGTACGACGGCGATGGCGACGACGACGATGGTGGCGACGGCGGTCTCGCGGCGCCGCCGCTGGCAACCGCGTCCGATGATGGTGCTTCCCGTGGCGGCCGCACTTACCGCTGTGCTCGTCGTCACCGCGTCCGGCGGCGGACACACCCCTGGGCACTTCCCCGCGGCCCCTCCGGCGCACTACAACAGCGCGTCCGCCACGCTCAGCCGCATCGCCGCCGTCGCCATGACGGGCAACGTGACGCCGGTGAAGGACGACCAGCTCGTGTATGTCGAGACGCTGACCCGGGGGAACAAGGGCGCGTTCGGCGGCCAGGTCCGGCTCGGCGCGCTGCACAAGCAGGAGTACTGGACCGTCCAGCGCCCCGGCCCCATGACGGAGGAGGGCTGGATCCGTGAATCGGGGAAGGACGCGGTGATGCCGGGGCTGGGGCCCATGGTGGCCACCTCGCCCGTGTACGCGGGACTTGACCACCCCACCTACAAGTGGCTGGCCACGCTGCCCACGGACCCCGAGGCGCTGCGCGCGCTGCTCTACGCCGAGACCGAGCCGTGGGGCACCTCCTCGCTGGACGAGACCGTCTTCTCGAACATCGGCGGGATGCTGAGCACGGCGATCATGCCCCCGGCCACCGCGTCCGCGCTGTACCAGGTCGTGGAGAAGATCCCCGGCGTCCGCGTGGTGCCCGACGCCGTCGACGCGGCGGGCCGGCACGGCTTCGGCATCACTCGCCACGACCCCGGCGCCGCCACCCGCGACACGTGGATCTTCGACAAGGCCACGCTCACGTATCTGGGCTCGCGGTCCTACATGATCGGTCACCAGGGCGACGGCACCGCCGTCGAGACGTTGTACGGCGTGAATGCCGTCATGCGGCGCGGCGTGGTCGACCGCCCTGGTGAGGTGCCCGCGAGCGTCGAGGGCTGACGACGGGCGGGCCGGCCGCCGTAGCCGGACGGTGGTCGGACGAGTTGCCGTACGAAGTGCTGGACGTATTGCCGTACGAAGTGCCGGACGTAGTGCCGGACGTAGTGCCGGACGTATTGCCGGATGAGACCGGCACGACAGTGGAGAGCGCACCATGAAACGCAGAGTCCTCGGCGGTACGGGTATGTCGGTGAGCGAATTCGCCCTCGGGACGATGATGCTCGGCGCGATGGGCAACACCGACCACGGCGAGTCCGTGGCGATGATCCACACCGCGCTGGACGCAGGCATCAACTTCATCGACACCGCGGACGTCTATTCCGCGGGCGAGAGCGAGGAGATCGTCGGCAAGGCGCTGAAGGGGCGGCGTGACGAGGTCGTCCTCGCCACCAAATTCGGGCTGCCGATCGGATCGGACGACAACCGGCGGGGCGGATCGCGCAGGTGGATCACCCAGGCGGTGGAGGGGAGCCTGCGCCGTCTCGGCACCGACCGCATCGACCTCTACCAGATGCACCGCTGGGATCCGTTCACCGACCTCGACGAGACGCTTTCCGCGCTCTCGGACCTGATCCGGGCCGGGAAAGTACGGGCGATCGGCTCGTCGCTGTTCCACCCGGAGCAGACGGTCGAGGCGCAGTGGGCCGCCGAGCGCGGCCACCACCACCGCTTCCGGTCCGAGCAGCCGCCGTACAACGTCCTGCTGCGCGGCGTCGAGGCCACCACCCTGCCGACCGCCCAGCGATACGGCATGGGCGTCCTCACCTTCGGCCCGCTCGGATCCGGCTGGCTCTCCGGCCGCGCCGATCCCACCGCCGGTCACCGCAACGCGGGAGCTGCCACGCCCCTGTTCGACCAGGCGGAACCGGGGAACCGGGCCAAGGCGGAGGCCGTCGGAGAGCTCACCGAACTGGCCGCCGAAGCGGGGCTGAAACTCGCCCATCTGGCCACCGCGTTCGTGCTGACCCACCCGGCGGTCACCTCGGTCCTGCTCGGTCCGCGCACCCCCGCGCAGCTCACCGATCTTCTGGCCGGCGCCGATGTCGCACTCAGCGACGACGTACTGGACCGCATCGACGAGATCGTCCCGCCGGGGGTCAACCTCAACCAGAAGGACATCCTCTTCCTGCCCTCCACCCTCGGCGACAAGCACACCCGCCGACGCCCCCGCTGACGCCGCCCCAGGACGAGTTGCCCCGACGACGGGCTCGGTCCCCTCCAGGTGCGCGGGGACCAGCTTGGGGCTGTTTCCTCCAGGGACGACCGATGACCCCGGGGGCCCAGCGGCACACCGGGATGGGGTCCGTACGGGCAGTGACCTGTACGGGCCACGATCTTTCGGAGGGGGCCGCACCGGCACCGGGCTTGACATCGTGACGACGCGTTCGCGCGATCCTCGGGGGTAGACGACTGTCGTTGTGGCGACGGCAGTTGGGGGCGCGGATGAGCAGCGAGTACCGCCAGGACGGGGATGTGGACTGGGATGGTGAACGCCGTTGGTACGACCGCCTGTGGGTGCGTGTCGGGACGGCAGTGGCCTTCCTCGCGGTGATGTACGCCGCGCTGTGGTTCTGGCTGGGCTTCAACTTCGGCGGTTTCGCGGGAGGCTTGGGCGCCGCCACGGCGGGCTTGTGGCGGCAACGGACCTTCCGGCGACACCTCGCCCAGGAGGCCGGAATCCGGCCCCGGCAGATCCCGGTGATCGCCCGCCGCCTGCGCAAGGGACGCGTTCCCGCGGACCCGGCCGTACGGCACGCCATGACCGTCCTTCTGCGACGCCAACGCAAGGCGGCGCGCAGCGGCCTTCGGTGGCTGCCCTGGCTCGCCGGGTTCTATCTCGTCCTCGGTGCCATCTTCCTGATCGTGGGTACCACCGGCTTCGGTGTCTTCTGCCTGACGATCGGCGTCCTCCTCGCCGCCGCCCGGGCCGCCCACAGCCGCACAACCAGACGCCTCGACCGAGCCGAAGCCCGACTCATCCCTCCGCCGCCCCCTCCCGCCACCATGGCTCGCGGCTGACGGTGACACTCTCCGTCGCGCATGGTCGCCTTCAACGAGGTGCGTCGATCCGTCAGGGGTCGGGTGGGGAATTCTGGGATGCGGCCTCCGCTCGTCGGAGCTCTGGAGATGTGTCGGCGCCGCGTAATGCGGAGATTGGGAGGCGTTGTGCTCGAATTGCTAGATGTGGTCCTGGAAACAGTGTTTGCGAAAGAAGCTCCGGACGGCGTCGTGCCGGTTTTGGCTCAAGGTGAGAGTGATACGCCCATATTGCTCTCAAACGGTACCGGCTACGATTTTTGGCGTTGGGACCCTCGCACCGGTGAAATGCTCTGGAGGTTTGCGGGTGAGGATCTGATATCGACGCTTGCGGTGGCCACCCCGACGAATGGTGATGCCGTCGTCGCGGTGGCCACGGATATCGGGGTAGTGCGGGTTGACGCTGCAAGTGGCAGGCCCGTGCCCGTTGGCGCGATGGCTGAGTTTGATGACACCGCTTGGGACGTCACCAGTGGGCCGCTGCCCGGTGGGCGAGCGTTCATCGCTGTTGCCGCGCAGTGTGAGCCGTTCATCCACTATTGGGACGCGACTACCGGCGAAGCGTTGAGCCCTCAACTGACGGGGCCGGATTATCCGCTGAAGACCATCACGTCACTGTCGCTCAAGGACGGCACGGTCCTCATCGCGGCGGAGGACGAGGCTGGAGTTGTGTATCGGTGGGTCGCCTCGACCGGCGAGCCATTCGGATCACATATTCATGGTTTCGGCGAATACAACATGAGGATGACCGCGCTGACGCATCCCGACGGCCGGGCTGTCCTGGCGTCACTCGACATGAATGGAAACTTGTCTCGGTATAACGGGGTGACTGGTGAGCCGCTGGGTCCTGCTTTGTCGATGGGCTCGGACGTCGGTGCCATCGCTGCGGGCTGTTTGAATGAGTCCGCGCTTCTGTTCGTGTCTTCCGGTGCGGGCCCTGTGCACATTCTCGATGCCTTCACGGGTGAAGCCGCCTATGCACCGATCCCGGGTAACAACCCAGCGGTTCTCGAGTGTTCTGACGGCGCTATCCTGTTGGCTACGGTTCACGCATCCGACGACTATGCAACGGTGAGCCGATTGACTCACCCTTCCGGCTAGCTTGGCCACTGCGGGCGGCCCGCCGAAGTCGGCGGAACCGCCATGGGCCGGTGCTGGTCTTGGAGCCGCCCGGGAATGGATCTTCGCCCACCTGAGGCACCTGAGGTACCTGAGGTGAGCCGAGGAGGCTGCGCCGATCCGGTCGCGCGTCCGCTCGCCGGGCATCTTGCGGGTCCTCGTCCACGCCGCCGCCCGTGCGCTGTCGTCCGCTGGGCCCACGTGCGTCCCCAAGGTTCCACAGGCCGTCCAGTTCGCTTGCCTCCGGTGAGGCGCGTCCGGGCCGGCCTCTTCCTGTCTGCGGGGGCTTTCGGTTCGGAGGGGGTGGGTGCGGCGGGGTGGGATTGGATACGACCGGTGGTTCGTACCAGGGGGAGGGCGGGGGTCGGGGGGAATCGCGGGGGAGTTGGGGTCGACGGGGGCGGCGGCGCGGGGTGTGCGGGTGGGGCGAGGGGAAATTTGCTGGTCACCTCGGGGTAATACCAGTGGTTTGCTTAGGTTATCGAGCTGTAATACCAGAGGGTTGACCACTGGTTGATACCAGATCTAGCTTGAGGCAACTCACCCCGCTACACATGGCTCAGAGGTGGACGAAACTCTCATGAACGTTACTTCTCATTCACACCGCCGACGCATGGCCGTTGCGGGGGTGGCTGTAGTTGGAGCCCTCATGCTGGCCTCGTGCTCGTCGGACACATCCGACGCGACCTCCGGCTCGACCGGCGGCTCCGGCGGCGGCAAGGCCAAGGACAAGCCGATCGTGGCGCTGCTGCTCCCGGAGAACGCGACCGCCCGGTACGAGGCGCGGGACAAGCCGACCTTCGAGAAGCAGCTCGCGGAGAGCTGCCCCAAGTGTCAGCTCCGCTACTACAACGCGGCCGGGGACGCGAGCAAGCAGCTCAGCCAGGCCGAGTCCGCGCTGACCGAAGGGGCCAGCGTGCTGGTGATCGACCCCGTCGACTCCAAGGCCGCCGGGGCCGTGGTCGCCAGCGCCCGCAGGCAGGGCGCGAAGGTCATGAGCTACGACCGCGTCATCTACAACGCGGCCGTGGACTACGGGGTGAAGTTCGACAACGTCCAGCAGGGCGCCGTCGGCATGCAGTCCCTGCTCGACAAGCTGAAGAAGGACGGCAAGACCTCCGGCAACGTCGTCATGATGAACGGCGACCCCGTCGACTCGGGAGCCAAGCCGGAGAAGGACGGCGCGCACAGCGTCATCGACAAGTCCGGCTTCACCGTCGCCGCCGAGTACGACACCAAGGGCTGGTCGGCGGCCAACGCGCAGAACCAGATGCAGCAGGCCATCACCAAGCTCGGCGCGTCCAAGATCGCCGGTGTCTACGCGGGCAACGACGGCATGGCCACCGGTGTCGTCGCCGCGCTGAAGAGCGCGGGCATCAAGCCGATGCCGCCCGTCACGGGCCTCGACACGCAGCTCGACGCCATCCAGAACATGGTCGCGGGCGACCTGTACGAGAGCACGTACCTGCCGGTCGAGACCGAGGCGCGGATCGGCGCCAAGGCCGCCGCCGCCCTCGCCACCGGGCAGAAGCCCTCCGGCGAACTGCTCAACGGCACCATCGACGACGGTGCGGGCAAGGTGCCCGCCTACCTGCTCGAATCCATCGCCGTGACGATGGAGAACATGAAGGAAATCCTGCTCGACAGCGGCTATCTGACCGTCGATCAGATCTGCACGGCCAACTACAAGAAGGCGTGCGTCGAGGCGGGACTCATCAAGTGACCTCCTTCTCCACCGGCGATGCCGCCCAGGTCGTCGCAGTCGACCTGGGCGGGACCACCGCCCGCGCGGCGCTCGTCGACCGCGGCGGAACCGTGACCGCCAGGCTCAAGGAGCCCGTCCGGCACGACGCGGCGCACGAGCAGGTCGCCGATCTCATGACGCGGATCGCGGCCGGTACGGACGCCGTCTCGGCGGTCGTCGGACTGCCGGGACGGGTGGACCACGTCGAGGGCCGTCTGCACGTGGCGCGCAATCTGCCGTCCACCGACCTCGGCCGCCTGTCGGCCGCGTACCTCTCCGAGGCCACCGGACTCGCCGTCGAGCTGGCCGGTGACGCCGAGTTGGCCGCGATCGGCGAGGCGTACTTCGGCGCCGGGTCCACCGCGGGGACGACGGCCTATCTGACCCTCTCGACAGGGATCGGCGCGGCGGTGGTGAGCGACGGCCGCGTGCTGTCCGGACGCGTGTCGGGGTTCCAGATCGGATTCCTGCACCTGCTCGGCGCCGGGCGCCCCATGATCGAGGACCTCGGCTCGGGACAGCGCGTACGCGAGGCCGGGCGTGAACTGGGCAGGGACGTCGACTACCGCGCCCTGACCGAACTCGCCTCAAGCGACGGCGCCCCCGGCGCCGACCCCGTACCGACCGCGCCCCACCCCCGCGCCCTGGCCGCCGCCGCCCTCACCGACATCGCCGACGCGGCGGCCGCCGCCGCGATCCTCCTGTGCCACGTCGTCTCACCCGACGTACTGGTCGTCGGCGGCGGCCTCGCCCGCGCGGCCGGCGCCCAGCTCCTCGACGAGCTCGGCCGCCGCATCAGCGACACCGCGCGCTCGCACGTCTCCTGGGACGTCGACGTACGCGCCGCCGTGTGCGGCGACGACGCCGGTCTCGTCGGCGTCGGCGCGTGGCACCTCGCCCAACCGATCGCGGTCGCCACCGCGGCGGACCGACTCGGCATGAAAGGAGACCGCCGATGACAACGACCGTTGACAGGGCGGCCGACCGGGCGGGAGAACGCCCGCCGCCCGTGCTGGAACTCGAACACATCAGCAAGAGCTTCGGCGCCGTTCAGGCGCTCAGCGACGTCAGCATGACCGTCGCCGCGGGAGAGGTCGTCGCGCTCGTCGGCGACAACGGCGCGGGCAAGTCCACCCTGATCAAGACGATCGCCGGTACGCACCCCCGCGACGGCGGCACCATGGCGGTGAACGGCGAGCCGGTCTCCCCGCGCAAGCCCACGGACTCCACCCGCCTCGGCATCGCGACGGTGTACCAGGACCTCGCGCTGTGCGACAACCTCGACATCGTCGCCAACCTCTTCCTCGGCCGCGAGAAGCACCACGGCGGCTTCCTGAGCGCGCTCGACATGGAAGAGGTCGCCGTCGGGCTGCTCAAGCGGCTCTCGGTCAAGATCAAGGACCTGCGCGCGCCCGTCTCCTCGCTCTCCGGCGGGCAGCGCCAGTCGGTGGCCATCGCGCGGTCCCTGCTCGGCGACCCGCGGCTGGTCATCCTGGACGAGCCCACCGCGGCGCTCGGCGTCGAGCAGACCGCCGAAGTGCTCGAACTCATCGAGCGGCTGCGGAGCGAAGGGCACGCCGTCCTCATGGTGAGCCACAACCTGGCCGACGTCTTCGACGTGGCGGACCGCATCGTCTGCCTGCGGCTCGGGCGCAGCGTCACCGAGTTCCCCGTCGAGGGGACCACAGAAGAACAGGTCGTCGCCGCCATCACCGGCGTCGCCGACAGCAGTGCCCAAAAGCGCCGGACGCTGCGCCGCGACCGGGCTCAGGAAGGATGACCGTGACCACCAACACCGCAACCGCCCCCGCCGGGCAGAGCGTGCTGCCGCCAGGACCGCCGGCGCAGGAGAACTGGGTGCGCGAGCGCGTCCAGCGCCTGCGTACCGGCGACTTCGGGGCGCTGCCCGTCATCCTCGGCCTCGTCGTCATCTCGCTGGTCTTCCAGATCGCCAACCAGCGGTTCCTCTCGCCGCAGAACCTCTCCAACCTGAGCCTGCAGATCGCCTCGACCGGCGTCATCGCGCTGGGCATCGTGTTCGTCCTGATCATCGGCGAGATCGACCTGTCCGCCGGATCGGTGAGCGGGATCACCTCCGCCTCCATGGTGGTGCTGAGCATCAACCAGGGCTGGCCGCCGGTCCTCGCGATCGTCCTGGCCGTCGTGTTCGGCGCCGCGATCGGCCTGTTCCACGGCTTCATCTTCACCAAGCTCGGCGTTCCGTCGTTCGTGCTGACCCTGGGCGGCCTGCTCGCCTGGCAGGGCGGCCAACTCCTCGTCCTGGGCAACCAGGGCACGATCAACATCCCCTACGACGGCACCATCGCCTCGCTCGCCAACACCACGCTCCCCGCGTGGATCGGATACGTGATCGCCGCTGTCTACGCGGGCGCGGCCTTCGGCGGGACGGTCCTCACCGCGAGACGGCGACGCGAACGCGGCCTGACCGTACGGCCGCTCACCGGGGGCCTGGTGCGCGCCGGAGTGATCACGGTCCTGATCGTCGCGGCGACGACCGTCTTCGCGCGGTGGCACGGCATACCCCTGTCGCTGATCATCTTCGTCGGACTCGTGGTTCTGGTCGACCTGCTGCTGCGCGGCACGACCTTCGGCCGCAAGCTGTTCGCCGTCGGCGGCAACGCCGAGGCGGCCCGGCGCGCGGGCATCCAGGTCGGCACCGTCAAGGTCATCGCCTTCACGATCGCCTCGTCGCTCGCCGCCTTCGGCGGTGTGCTCGCGGCCTCACGCCTGTTCGCGGTCAACCAGGCCAGCGGCGGCAGCGACATCCTGCTCAACGCGATCGCCGCCGCGGTCATCGGCGGCACCAGCCTGTTCGGCGGACGCGGCACCGCGTACTCCGCACTGCTCGGCATGCTCGTCATCGGAGCGGTGTCCAACGGCATGGATCTGCTGAACCAGACCTCCGCCGTCAAGTACGTGATCACCGGCGCCGTACTCGTGGCCGCCGTGGTGATCGATTCCCTGGCACGACGAGGAAGGGCGGCCAGCGGCCGATGAGTGTCAACGCGTTTCTGCGCCAGGGGTTCATCCCCTTCGACGAGGGCGTGCTGAGCCAGACCAGCCGGCTCACCGAGGTCGCACCGGTGCTGCGCGAGCGGGCGCTCGCCGCGGCGGGTGCGGTCGGCCGCCCCGACCAGGCCACGTTCATCGGCATCGGCGCGAGCCTCGCGGCGCTCGCCGCACCGGTCGCCCACCTGTCGGCGCGCGGCATCCCCAGCGTCCGGCTCAACGCGGCGCAGGCGGGGCCGTTCGACGAGAGCACCACGCTCGTCGCGCTGTCCCAGTCGGGCCGCAGCCGCGAGACGGTCGACGTGATGCGCGCGGCCACCGGCCGCAAGCTCGCGGTCGTCAACGTCACCGACTCGCCGATGGCCGCCGCCGCCGACTCGGTGCTGACCCTCGGCGACCTGCCCGACAGCCTCGCCTCGACGATCGGGTTCACCGCCTCCGCGATGGCCGTCTCCATGCTCGCCGAGACCTGGACCGACGGCGAACCGTCGCCGACGTGGCTCAGCCTGGGGGAGCGGCTCGCCGGGTTCCTCGACGCGACCTCCGCGCAGGCCGAGGAGATCGCGGACCGGCTGTCGGCCGCGTCGATCATCGACCTGGTGGCGCCCGCGGACCAGTACGGGGTCGCCGAGAGCGGCGCGCTGCTGCTGCGCGAGGTGACGCGGGTCCCCGCGGCGTCGTTCGAGACGCGGCAGTACCTGCACGGGCTGATGGAGTCCACCCACCCCTCGACGCTGCACATCGTTCTCGACGGTCCCGACGACGGGCAGATCCTGCGCGCCCTCGGCTCGCTCGGCCGTCAGATCGTCGAACTGCGGACGGGCGCTCCCGTCGTCCACGGCGAGCGGACCCTGGTCGTGCCGGTCGAGGCGCACAACCCCCTGGAGATACCGGTGTTCGTGGCGGCGCTGCTGCAACAGGTGGCGCTGCGCTCGGCGCGGGCGCGGGGGATCGATCCGGACGAGTTCCTCTTCCTCGACACCGGAACCAAACTCGACGACGGCGAATAGCCCGGCCGGGCGGCCGTACGAGGGCGGTACGGCCGCCCTCGCACCGTGCGACACGGGCTGCTGATTACGTTCATTCCCACCAACTCCACGAGACACAATCGGGGTCATGTCTACTTCGCCAGCACTGCACCGCAAGGTGGCGCAGCACCTCAGGGAACGCATCGAATCGGGTGTGATCGAGCCCGGTTCGAGACTGCCTTCCGAGCGGGTTCTCGCTGAGCAGTTCGACGTCAGCCGGGTCACCGTCCGTCAGGCACTGAAGGATCTGGAGGCGGCCGGCCTGGTCACCGTCGTCATGGGCGCCCGGTGGGTGCGCGGGCAGACGCCCGCCCCGGCCCCGGCCCGGCCCGCGGACCAGGACGAGGCGGAGTCGATCGAGGAGGGCGCCACCGGCCTGGTGAGCTTCTCCGACCTCGCGGAGGCGAACGGCCTGACCTCCAGCTCGAAAGTGCTGAAGTGCCTGACCCGCGCCAGCTCGCTCGACGAGGCGGACCTGCTGGGTGTCGCCCCTGGCGCACCCATCGTCGACCTGGTCCGGCTGCGGTATCTCGACGGCATCCCGACCCTGATCGACTTCTCGCTCATCCCTGAGCAGTTGGCGCCGGGCCTCGGCGACCACGATTTCACCACCGCTTCCCTGTACTCCACGCTCTCCGACGAGTACGGCCTGCACGCGGTCAGAGCCGACTGCGTCATCGAGGCGCGCGGGGCCACCGCCGACATCGCCGAGAACCTGGGCCTTGCTCCGGGCGACCCCGTCCTGGGGATCGTCCAGACCACGTTCGACGAGAACCGCCGGGTCGTGCAGTGGTGCCGCAGCGTCTACCGCGGTGACCGTTACCGCTTCCGCGCCGCCCTCCAGGGCCAGGCCGGCCGCGCGCACCGCCATCAATCCGCCGCAGAGCCGACCGGCCGCGGCCCAGCCCCCCATATAGCGAGGTTGTATCCATGAGAATTTCCGCACGCGGCGCCGTCGTCGCAGGCGCCTGGGTGAAGGGCGACGTCGAGGTCGACGGCGGACGGCTGGTACGCACC
This sequence comes from Streptomyces sp. NPDC025721, assembly GCF_055558595.1. Lineage (NCBI taxonomy): Bacteria > Bacillati > Actinomycetota > Actinomycetes > Kitasatosporales > Streptomycetaceae > Streptomyces > Streptomyces sp. NPDC025721. The sequence goes on from NZ_JBVHMF010000033.1 coordinate 92,510, forward strand.
GGCCTGCCCTCGACCGGCACGGGGTACGTCCTGCCCGGCCTGGTCGACCTCCAGGTCAACGGTTACGGCGGGGTCGACTTCAACGCGGCCACGGCCGAGGAGTTCGAGCGGGCGCTCGCCGCCCTCACCCGCGACGGCGTCTTCCACGTACAGCCCACCGTCATCACCGACTCCGAGGAGAACGTGGTCCGGCAGCTCGGCGTGCTGGACAAGCTCCAGGCGTCCTCGCCTCCCGGCGCGAAGGTCGTCGGCGTCCACGCCGAGGGCCCGTTCCTGTCGCCGCACCACCGGGGCGTGCACCGGCCCGAGTACCTCCGCGACCCCGACATCGGCATCGTGCGACGCTTCCTCGACGCCGGGCCGCTGCGTACGATCACCGTCGCTCCCGAACTGCCGGGCGCGCCGGAGCTGATCGCCTGGGCCGCGGGCCAGGGGGTCATCGTGCAGGCCGGGCACTCGGGCGCCGACGCGGCGACCGCGTACGCCGGTTTCGACGCGGGAGCCCGCGCGGTCACGCACCTGTTCAACGGGATGATCGCGTTCAGCCACCGCGCGCCCGGCATCGCGGGCGCCACGCTCAACCGGGAGGAGGTCGCCATCCAGCTCATCGCCGACGACATCCATCTCGCGCGGGAGACCTCGCTGTTCGCGCTCAAGGCCGCCGAGCACCGCATCATGCTCGTCACCGACGCCGCGTCGCCCGCGGGGGCCGGTGACGGTGTCTTCACCGTGGGCGGTTTCACCGTCGAGGTCACCGACGGTGTGCCGCGCCTGCCCGACGGCACCCTCGCCGGCAGTACGGTGACGCTGCTCCAGCAGGTACGCAAGCTGGTCGAGCACGACTGGCCCGTCGACCGGGCGGTGAACCTGGCCAGCCGAGCGCCCGCCCGCTTCTACGGGCTCACCGGCGCGGGGGAACTCACCCTCGGCGGCCCGGCCGACCTGATCGTCACCGACGAGGACGTCGCCGTCGAGCGCGTCCTGGTCGCAGGAGAGGAGTTCGCGGCGTGAACATCCTTCCTCGCGGCCTGATCGTCTCGCTCACCCCGTCGCCCCAGTCGCCCTGGCAGAACATCGACGACGTCGTCCGGCTCGCCGCCGCCGCGCAGGCCGGTGGCGCCGTCGCCGTGAAAATGGACGGCCCGGACGCCGTACGCGCGGTGAAGCGCGCGCTCCCCGGCTTCCCCGTGCTCGCCGTGAGCATCGACGGCTCGCACGGCGGGGTCGTCCGCATCACGCCGACGCTCGACCACGCCGCCGCCCTGGTGGACGCCGGGGCCGACGTCGTGGAACTGGAAGCGGACGCGGCGGCGCGCCGACACGACGGCCAGGACCTGGCCGAACTCGTCGCGTCCTTCGTCGCGCTGGGCAAACCGGTCAAGGCGGGCGTGCCGGGGATCGACGACGCACGCACCGCCGTGGAGGCGGGCGCCGCGATCGTCAGTTCGTCCACGATGGGCTACCCCGCCAAGGCGAACTCCGGGCCCCTGCCCGACCTGGGACTTGTGGCCACCCTCGTCGCAGGCGCCGGGGTGCCGGTCGTCGCCGAGCGCGGCTACTCCACGCCGGACGACGTACGCGCGGCCCTGGCCGCGGGCGCGCACGCCGTCGTGGTCGGCTCGGCCATCGTCGACCCCGTCTGGCTGACCGCCCGCTTCGCGGGCGCGGCCTAGGTGTAGTGACCTGGAGGGTTGTTGACGCGGGTGATGGGTGGCTGGCCGCCGAGTGCGGTGTGGGTGCGGTGGTGGTTGTAGGTGTGGAGGAAGTCTGCCAG
>NZ_JBVHMF010000034.1:0-31257 GCF_055558595.1 Streptomyces sp. NPDC025721
CCCCCCCCCCCCCCCCCCCCCCCCCCCCCCCCCCCCCCCCCCCCCCCCCCCCCCCCCCCCCCCCCCCCCCCCCCCCCCCCCCCCCCCCCCCCCCCGGTGGTGCTACCGGGTCAGGGCCCGGCGGTGGTGTCGAGATCCACTCCGCTGGCGAGCGCCGCGATCTGGGTGTCGGTCGCGACTCCGCCGAAGACCCACACGTCGTCGATCACACCGGGCCAGTACTCGCCCCAGGTGGACGTGCCGGTCTTGAGGCGGCCCAGTTGCAGGCCCTTGGTCGCGTCGAACGGCAGCACCGAGGAGTTCCACGACACCGACTCTTTGCACGCCGGGTCGTCGGGGTTGCCGTCGTCGTCACCGTCGGAGCAGAGCGACTGCTGCATCTGGCCGTTGATATACAAGCGCATCTGACCGGCCATCAGGTCGTAGACCACGGCGATGTGATCCCACGCGCCGTTGTCCTGGAAGCTGGTGTCGGAGGCGGTCGAGACGACGGCGCCGGTGCCGTCCGCGTTGGACGTCTGCAACTGCCAGGCGCCCGCGTGGGCCGGGTCGGCGGAGTCGGGTACGTAACGCACCGCGAAACCACTGGTGTTCGTACCGGCCATGCTCAGCACCGTCACCGGTTTCGTCGGCCGCGCCGCGGTGGAGACCCACGCGCCCACCGTGAAGCTGCTGTTGGTGTGGATCGGTGACGTGGTGGTCGACGCGTAGCCGGTGGCCGTGCCGTTGAGCACCAACGACCCGGTGCCGACCATGCTGTTGGCGCCCGTGGCGTCGATCTGCGCGCCGCCGCCGAGGGTCAGCGGGTGCTGGTCGGCCGCGGTGGTCAGCGAGTCGGGCGAGACCTGGGGAGTGCCGGACGCGCTGTCCAGCTTCCAACGCCCCTCGACCACGAGCTGGTTGTGGTACATCGACTCGGCTTCCGGCGCCGACAGGGCCCGGTCGTAGAACCGCACGTCGTCGATCTGACCGGGGAAGAAGCTGCTCGGTGCGCCGTCGTACGACCCGGCGCCGATCTGGACGGGTCCCTTGCCGTAGAAGGGCGCGGCGAATTTCGTCGTGGCCACCCAGAGGCCGTTGACGTACAGCCGCATGTCGTCGGTGTTCGCGTCGTACGAGCCGAGGAGGTGGGTCCAGACACCGGCCGGTGAATGGGTGGTGTCACCCTGGGAGGCCCGCACGATCGTGGCGCTGTCGGAGTCGGCGCTGTAGGCGTCGAAGGACCACCCGTAGGTCGCGGAGTAGTACAGCTCGAAGCCCGGCCGGTAGGTGCTGGTCTGGGTGGCGATGATCGCCGCGTGGTCGGGTTTGGCGGACAGTTTCGCCCAGCCGACCACGGAGAAGCTGCGCTGGTTGTTGACCTGCGGGGAGCGGGTGGACGCGTAGCCGCTGCTGCCGTTGAGGGTCAGCGACTTGTCCTGCGCGCCCGCGCTTCCCGCGGTGACCCCGCCGTGCAGGACCGCAGGGTCCACGTCGGCCTGGCCGTGCACCACCGTGGTGGGGTTGCCGTCGTCCTGCGCGGCCGGTTCGTCCAGCGGGAAGACCGCGCTGGCCGGGCGGCCGGCCCCGAGCTGCTCCCCCTTGTACAGGTGCGCCACGTCGGCGGCCACCAGGGGCTTGTCGTAGATCCGGACGTCGTCGACCGTGCCGGGGAAGAAGCTCCCCGGGGAGCCGGAGTAGCTCCCCGCGCCGATCTGGAGACCGCGCCGCGCGTCCCACGCGGTGGTGTAGCTCGTGGTCCCCATCAGGGTCCCGTTGACGTACAGCGACAGGGTGTGGGCCGTCCCGTCGTACGTGCCGAGCAGGTGGTACCACTGTCCGGCCGTGACGCCGCCCGCCGTGGCGGACATCGCGCGGACCGGGGTGGCGGTGGCCGAGTCGGAGCTGTACTGGTTGAACACCCACCGGTCGTAGCCCTGTGAGTAGTACAGCTCGAAGCCCGGCGCGTTGTTGCCCGGCTGCGCGGCGACGACCGCCGCGGCGGTCGGCATCTGGTCGAGCTTCACCCAGGCGGCGACCGTCATGCCCTGGTCGGTGTGGACGGCCGGGATGTCGGACTGGAGGTAGGAGTCGGTGCCGTTGAAGTCGACGGCGGTGCCGGACTTGCCGGGCGCGCCGAGGGTCGGCGAGCCGACCACGTTCAGGGTGCGGTCACCGGCGGAGCCGGCCGCCTGAGTGGCGCCCGCGTCGTCGTCGAGTTGCCACTGGGCGCGGGCGGGCTGGCCCTCCTTGACCCGGAACTCGTACACCTCCGGCTCACTGCCGTTGCCCGCGCTGTCGAATGCCTGCACGTTCAGGAAGTTGGTGCCCGCGCGGGTCGGCCGGAAGGTCACCGACTTCGCCGCGCCGCCGGAGGTGGCCACGGTGTGGGCCGTGTCGCACACCGCGTCGGCGTTGACGCCGTAGCAGTACTTCACGACGTCGGTGGAGGCCGAGCGGAAGGTGAAGTCGCCGTCCCGGCCGACACCGTCGTACGTCGGGTCGTTCGGGTTGTTGTCGTCGACGGCCGGGTAGTCGCCCGAGGTGATCACGGGGCCCGCCGGCACGGTGGTGTCGTACACCCAGTAGCAGTTGGTCGCGGAACCCGCGGACGACCACGGGGAGTAGCTGTAGTACTTGCCCTGGTCGTAGTCGACCGCGCGGGCCTGCCAGGCGATCGTCTTGTTCTTCGGGACGGTCTTGCCGCCGAGCGTCGCGGTGAGCTTCGTGGAGAAGGTCGAGCCGGACTTCTTCGGGCCGATCTTCGCCGAAGTCCACTGCGTGACCAGGCCCTTGCCGTCACCGGCGTCCCACGCGACGGAGAACTGCACGCTCACCTGGTCGCCGTCGGGGTCGGTGACATCGCTCGCGCTGATCGTCGGCAGGGTGCGGATCCGCACCGACGTGGACGGGCTGTGGCAGGAGGCGCCGGGGCTCATCGACAGGTGGGACATGGGGATCTGCTTGGGCGGCTGGTTGTAGTGGACCCGCAGATACGCCTTGTTGGTGAAGCGCTTCCAGCCGTACGGGTCGGACTCGTTGGCCTTCAGACCGAAGGTGGTGGTCCCGGAGTTGTGGGCCGCCGCGTACTTCACGCCGGTGGTGGCGTTGAACTCGACGTCGGAGGCCGCACAACCGGAGCTGCCGTGCGCCTCGGTCTGGGTGTCGATGTGGTCGAGCCAGTGGTCGGCCGAGGAGTTCCAGGTCGTGCCCTTGGTGAAGCCGCTCGTGCGCCACAGCTCGATCGGCTTGGCGGTGCACGACGCCGACCACGTCTCGTGCGCGACGAAGGTGGCGTCCAGGATCGTCTTGCCCGCGAACTTCGACGTCGGGAAGGAGTAGAAGAGCCGCTTGACGTCCCTGGGCGCGCAGTAGGTCCAGTCGCAGTCGCCCACACCCGCGTCGTCGTCGCCGTTGAAGCGGTACTGCGGGCTGGAGGCCCAGTAGCGCGAGACCATCGTCCAGTCCCCCGCCCTGGGGGTGTACGTCTGCGGGTCGATGTACAGCGGGAACGAGGTGTCCGCGCCGGTCAGCAGCGCGTGGTCGGGCGTCAGCGTCAGCGAGCCGGACACGTCGGAGGTGTCGACGGCGACGGCGATCGGCGCCATCTGGGAGGTACCGGTCGGGCCCTGCGCCGGGTCCTCCGGGCTGCCGTCCTCGGCGGTCGCGGCCTTGGCGCCCTTGGCGGCGCTGGTGGTCCTGGCGCTCTTGGTTCCGGCCGCCGGGGTGTTCGTCCCCTGCGTGCCGGAGTCCCACATGATCGGCTGCGGCGCCGCGAAGACCTCGCCGCCGGTCGTGGTGTCGGTGGCGGTCAGACCGCCGTCGGCGGTGCGCGCCACGTCGAGGCCGTCGGTCACCACCCCGAAGGTGAGCTGCGTGAGCGCCGGATTCCGCGCCGCCGCGGCGGTGTTGACCACCAGCAGCTCGTGGAAACCGTCGGTGTCCGCGCGCACCCGGAGGTCGACGTCCGGCAGGACGTTCTTGTACGTGGCGGTGTCGCCGTCGAGCGTCGGCGCGGGCAGCGCCGACGGCCAGGTGTACGACAGTTTCCGCCCGGCCCTGTCCAGGGTCACCAGCGGCGCGGAGCCGCCGCCCGACAGCTCCATGCCGACCGACGCGACTGCGGGTGCGACGCGGCCGTCGGGCCGCCGCACCAGAGTGTTGTCGATCGTCTTCCACTCGCCGCCGACGCGGGCCCGGACCGGACGCAGGTGCTGGTCCGTCTCCAGGCTGCCGTCCGGCAGCGCGTACGTCTCGTTGGACTCCGTCCGCAGCGACGTGATCTCCACGCTCTGCCCGGCCTCGGCCGCCTCGGCGACCGCCGCGTCCCGCGTGAGCGCCGTGCGGTGCGACGCACCGGTGTCGGCCTTCACCGGCTTCGAGGACTGTGCCGCCTTCGAGGACAGTGCCGGCTTCGAGGACTGTGTCGCCTTCGACATCGATGTCGACGTCGGCTCCGCGCCCGGAGTCGGTCCCGCGGCGACCGCGATCGCCGCCGCGGGACCCACCGCGACGACCAGAGCGGACGCGAGCGTCACTATCAGCCCACGAGACGCACGCACACGTCTGACCCCACCCAAATCCATAATCCCCCCATGAGACGCGCCGCCTTGTAGGCGTCTGTTAACAGTGCGCGAACAATCGAGAACCGTAGATCAACGCCTTCACGACAGCAACACACTTCTCTCGAATATTCGCCCGCCCCCAGCGTTTCGTGACGTTCCGTCAATGTCCGTCGAATATTTCGCGTAGGCGCAGGTAGCGGACGGATGCCCGCGTCTGTGTGAATTCCGCTTAGCCGCTGGTGAGAGCCGCTGCCCGGCTTTGTCCTGCCGTGCTCGCACAACGGCCCTATGCGCCGTCTCGGCGTTATCGGCACCGTCGGTGAGCGCCGCGACGCGGCCCGGACAGACGGCGGGCGGCGGACGTGCGGGCGGTCGGACGTTCCGACAGGCGGGTGTTCGGACGGGCGTCGGTGACGGTCAGTGACGGGGAGGAGCGAGGGTGGTGCCGGCGGCGATCGAGCAGGGGACGAGGAGGCTGTCGGCGCGGCGGCCGGGGTCGTCGAGCATCGCGATGAGCTGGTCCACGGCGGTCCGGCCGATCCGGACGCGCGGGATCTCCAGCGACACCCACCGGCCTTCCGGCTGCTCGGGCGCGCCTTCGAGCACGGCGACGGACAGGTCGTCCGGCACCCGCAGGCCGCGCTCGGCCAGCTTCGTCCGCAGCGTCTCGGCGAGCCGTACGCTCTCGGCGACGACGGCCGTCTCGGGTCCCGTGACCAGGTGGTCGAGCCACGCGTCGGACAGGCCGGTCTCGCCGCGGAAGCCGGGTGACCCGTCGGTGAGGCCGAGTTCGCGGACGGCCCGCGCGTAGCCCTCCCGGCGGTCGGTGTACGGCTCCATCTCCAGGGGCTCGCGCAGATAGCCGATGCTGCGGTGCCCGAGCGCGGCGAGCTTCTCCACGATGCCCGCCGCCGCGGTCTCGTAGTCGGGGATGACGCACGGGATCTCGGCGCCGGGCACCTCGCGGCGGCCGATGTGGACGAACGGGTAGCCCTCGTACCAGAGCCTGGCCAGTTCGCCGCGGTCGGTGGACACGCCGAGGAGCACGCTGCCGTCGGCCAGGCCCAGCCGGTTGGTGCCGTCCCGGTAGATGTTGCGACGGCCCCCGTCGCCGCTGCCGGTGGAGGTGAACAGCACCAGGTCGTAGCCGGTCTCCTCCGCCCGTTCCTCGATGCCCTGGAGGAATTCGAAGTAGAAGTCCTCGCGGGCGTGCGGGAAGACGGCCTCGAAGGTGTGCACCCCGAGGAGGTTGGTGCGCTTGTTGCGCATCGCGCGGGCGGCCGGGTTGGCGACGTACCCCAGTTCCCTGACCGCGTCGAAGACCCGCTTGCGGGTCTCCTCGGGGATCCGGGCGCGGACGGCGTCGCCGCTGATCACTCGGGAGACCGCCGACTGGGAGACCCCGGCGAGACGGGCCACGTCGGCCTGGTTGGGGGCGCGGTCGCGGCGGCGGGCGGTCACGGTGTGCTCTCCTGTCGCAGGGGGCTGTCCTTGTGCGTCACCGGCTCGCGCCGGGCCGGGCCGGTCTCCTGGCGGCGGTGCTCGGTTGCCGCGTGCGCTGTCCCGGCGGGTCCGCCCGCCCGGCCCGGTCCGGAGCCGGTTCGCGCGGGCGCGGCGCGGCGTTCCAGGGGGCGACGGGGGCGGAAGGCGCGGCGGGCACGACGGGGGCGGCAGGCGCGGCAGGCGCGGCGGGCGCGGCACAGCGGCTTCAGCGAGCCGAGCGGGTCCGGGAAGATGAGCTGCACGTCAGCATGGTAGGCGCGGGCCGCCCGTCCGGTGCCGCGCATCGGCAGGATCCCGCCGCGGGCGGTCGGCCGGAAGCGGGCCCGTCGTGCTGCCGCGGCCGGACTGGCCGACGACGGCCGTCCGCACCGACCGGGCGCGGGGCCGCGCTCGCGTCCTCCACGGGGTGCACGGCCCCCGGTGCGCCGGGCGCATCGGTACGGCGGCCCGACGGATCTCGCCTGCCGGTGGACCGCGGGCTCGACACGTCGGCCTCGCTGCTCGGCTGTCCGTCGAGCGTCAGGGCCCGGCGGCCTTCCGGTGTCCCGGCCGGTCTTGATACGGAGAGCGCGTCAGCACCGCGTGCGGGACGTTTCCGCGAGCACATGGTCCGTGGCCGTCCCGGCGACCGCCGGCCGTTATCGCGGGTCGGCCTCCGCCAGGAACTCCCGCTGTGCTGCCCGCAGTCGGGCGTCCTCCTCGGCGGCGGCCGGGTACTCGACATGGCCCGCCGTCAGGACGAACAGCTCCTTCGGGCCGCCCAGGGCGTTGTGCACGGCGAATTGTCCGGGCGGCGGCACCGCGGGGTCGAACAGGGCCGCGCCGACGTGGACGGGGACGCGGACGCGGGTGGCGGCGACGGCCGCGTCGAAGTAGCCGAGCACTTCGGTGACTTCGGGGTGCCGGGCGTAGTGGGCGCGGACCGCCTCGCCGCTGCCCGTGCAGGGCAGGGTCAGCCGCAGCGGATGGTTGCCGAAGCTGGGCACGGTCAGCAGCCCGTGGTGGAAACGGTCGTCCCAGGGCAGCGCCAGGGCGCCGATCCCGCCGCCGAAACTGCCTCCCACCAGGGCGAGTTGGCGCGCCGCTCCCGGTACCAGAGCGAGCAGCGCGGAGGCCGCGCACCAGGTGTCGGCGACGCATCCGCCGTGCACATAGGTCTCGCGCGAGGCGATGCCGTGCACGACGTGTTCGGCCGCGGTCGCCGGAATCTCCGGGTCGAGGCTGCGCGTGGCCATTCCGCGGGCGCACGGCCAGATCGCGGCGGTGCCGGGCGGGGGCAGCGTCACATCGACGGCGTCCCTGCCGCCGTAGCCGTGCAGGACGACCATGCCGTGCGTGACGTGTCCGTCGGCGGGCAGCGTCAGCCAGCCGCCCACGCGGAAACCCCCGACCGAGGTGTACGACACCGCGTGGACGCGTACGCCGTCCCGCTCCTCCTCCAGCGCTCCCACCCGCGGCGCGGTGTCGACCGCCAGCGCCTTGGCGTACGCGCCCTGCCAGAAGTCGCCGAAGTCGGCGGGCGCCTCCGGGGTGCCGACCTGGAGCAGCCGGTCCAGGTCGTATCCGTACGTCGGGTCGAACGGGAAGTCGTGGGTCTCGATGGCCTCGGCCGTCACGGGTGCGGGTTCCTCTCGTCGGTCGTTCCGCCCGGCGCCGGAAGGCCCGGCGGGGGCGGCGAATGCGCTGTCGGCGGCCGGACGAGCCGTGGCCGCTTCTCGATCCTCTCGATCGCGCCGCGTCCGGGTCGAATCCGGCGGCGGCCGCCGTTCACCGTCCCGGCCCGCCGGTGAGGCCCGGTACGGTTGCCGACGGCCATGCTAGCGAGTGGCGTTCTCGCAGGTCACGGCCGGGGCCTGCGTTCCGGTGCACGCGTGCCGCGCCCACTGCGCCGCCGGTCCCGGCAGGCGGGCTCGCCACGCCCGTGGCATCACGTGATCCGGATCCGGCCACTCCCGAAACCTACCCTCGGAGGCATGCTGACTGTCGAACTCGCCTTCACCGCCACCTCCGAACGCCTCGCGGCCCGCCCCGCGCACCGCGCGATCCTCCAGCGCCTCCATGACGAGGGCCGCCTCGTCGCCGCGGGACCCTGGGCGGACGACACGGGCGCGCTTCTCGTCTTCTCCGCCGACCGCGACGAACTGGACCGGATCATGGCCGCGGACGCGTACTACCGGACGCCCGGAGTCACCGTGACCGCCGTCCACGAGTGGGCTCCGGTGGTCGGGCGGGACCGTCTGACCGACGGCTGATCCGGTGCCTCGGAGGTGGACCATGACCGTCTTGGTCTCGGTGCAGGTGTCGAGAACACTCCCCCGTGGAGAACGAGTCGGCCCACGGCCGGTTCGTCGGCCGTGGGCCTCGATCGCCTCGGCGACCTGAAGCAGGATTCCGCCGCGTGGCCACCGCGAGGACTGACGATCAGTCAACTCACCGGTGTGGTAAGCGACTTACGCCGAGCGGCGGCGGCCTGCGGCGGGGTGTCGGTCAGGAGCGGGCGAGGAGTTCGAGGGTGTCGATGACGCGGTTGGAGAAGCCCCATTCGTTGTCGTACCAGGCGACGACCTTGACGTGCTTGCCGTCGACGCGGGTGAGGGCGGAGTCGAAGATCGACGAGGCGGGGCGGCCGGTGATGTCGCTGGAGACCAGGGGCTTGTCGGTGTATTCGAGGACGCCCTTGAGGGGGCCGTCGGCGGCGGCGCGGTAGGCGGCGAGCACCTCGTCGCGGGTGACCTCGCGGGCGACGGTGGTGTTCAGCTCCACGATCGAGCCGACCGGGACCGGGACACGGATGGAGTCGCCGGACAGCTTCCCGTCGAGGTTGGGCAGTACGCGGCCGATGGCCTTGGCGGCGCCGGTCGTGGTGGGGACGATGTTGACCCCGGCGGCGCGGGCGCGGCGCAGGTCGCGGTGCGGGCCGTCCTGGAGGTTCTGCTCCTGGGTGTAGGCGTGCACGGTGGTCATGAAGCCGTGCTCGATACCGGCCAGGTCGTCCAGGACGGCGGCGAGCGGGGCCAGCGCGTTGGTGGTGCACGAGGCGTTCGAGACGATCACGTGCGCGGCGGGGTCGTAGTCCTCGGTGTTGACGCCGTACGCGAGCGTCACGTCGGCGCCGTCCGAGGGGGCGCTGACCAGGACGCGCTTGGCACCGGCGCGGATGTGGGCGCGGGCGGCGTCCGCCGAGGTGAAGCGGCCGGTGGACTCCAGCACGATCTCGACGCCCAGCTCGGCCCACGGCAGCTTCTCGGGCTCGCGCTCGGCGAGCACCTTGATGCGGCGGCCGTCGACCACCAGGTCGGTCCCGTCGACCTCGACGGAGGCGTCGAGGCGGCCGAGCGTGCTGTCGAACTCGAGCAGGTGGGCCAGCGCCTCGGGCGCGGTCAGGTCGTTGACGGCGACCACTTCGAGGTCGGTGTCGCGGGCGAGCAGGGCGCGGAGGGTGTTGCGACCGATACGGCCGAATCCGTTGACGGCGATGCGGGTCATGAGAAGGGCTCCTTTCGTTACGTCTTCCATGGTCGGCAACCGCGCGCCGAGCCGACAGTGGCCCGAATGACAGCGCCCGCAAGGATCTCGCCAGCCCGGTCGTGACGCCGCGAGCGGCCCGCCATCGACTCGCCTCAGGTCCAGCGGCTCCGTACCGCTTCAGCCCTCACGGCTCCGGCCAGTAAAGGCTCAGGCCGGGAAGCACCAGCCCGGAAAGCTCCCATCCGGAAAGGCTCGGACCGAGACCCCTCAGGCCGAGAACGTGTGCCGGTACTCCGTCGGCGACGTGCCGAGAATCCGCTGGAAGTGCAGGCGCAGATTGGCGCCCGTGCCGAGCCCGACCCGGTCGGCGATCTGCTCCACGCCCAGGTCGGTGCGTTCCAGCAGCTCACGGGCCAGGTCCACGCGCGCCCGCAGCACCCACTGCATCGGCGTGTACCCGGTGTCCTGCACGAACCGCCGCGAGAAGGTCCGCGCCGAGACCCGCGCGTGGCGGGCCAGCTCCTCCAGCGTCAGCGGCTCCGCGAGGTGCGCCAGCACCCACTCCCGCGTGCTCGCGAAGACGTCGCCGAGCGGTTCCGGCACGCTCCGGGGCACGTACTGCGCCTGTCCCCCGCTGCGGTACGGCGCCGCGACCAGCCGTCTCGCCACGTGGTTGGAGAGTCCCACTCCGTGGTCACGCCGCACCAGGTGCAGGCACATGTCGATACCGGAGGCCGCGCCCGCCGAGGTGAGCACGTCGCCCTCGTCCACGAACAGCACGTTCTCGTCCACCCGCACCAGCGGATGCCGGGTGGCCAGTGCCTTCGTGTAGTGCCAGTGCGTCGTCGCCCGCTTCCCGTCGAGCAGGCCGGTCGCCGCCAGCGCGAAGGCCCCCGTCGAGATCGCGGCGAGGCGCGTACCCCGCCCGTGGGCCGCCGTGAGCGCGCTGACGACCGCCGCCGGAGGCTCCGTGGTCGCGGGCTCGCGGTAGCCGGGGATGAAGATGGTGTCGGCGTGCTCGACCGCGTCGAGCCCCTCGGCCACGTGGTACGAGAGGCCGTCACCGCCGGTCACGAGTCCTGGCGCGGCCCCGCACACCCGCACCTCGTACGGCATGCTCGGCCGGTTCGAGAACACCTGCGCGGGGATGCCGACATCGAGCGGCTTCGCACCCTCCAGTACGAGCACGGCGACGCGGTGCCGCTTCCGGCTCATCAGCTCTCCTCCGGTCGCTCCGGTCACTGCGGTCGCTCCGGTCACTGCGGTGTCTGCGGTGACTGCGGTGTCTGCTGCGGTGACTCCACGCGCCTCGCGGCCGGACACGGGTACCCACCGGGGCGTCGGTGGCCGCGATGGCACCTACCGCAAGCATCCTGCCACCCGGAGGCGTGCGCCTGTCGCCGCCCGCTCCCGTACGGGCGGCGTACGCCTGTCCGCGCCCGCTCCCGTACGGGCGGACGTCGGCCCGCGTGACGGCGAGGTCAGCGCCGTACGGCCCGCGCCAGCGCCTCCTCCGCCTGAACGGCCAGTACGGCGACCAGGTCGGCGGCCTGCGGGACGTTGTGGACGAGGTCGACGGCCTCCCCCGCCCACACCGGGAGCGAGGGCACCGCGCCGCGCGCCACATCAGCCTGGTACTCCTGCCGCGCCTGCGGGTCGGCGGCCAGCTCCGCCTCCCGGCCGCGCCAGCGGTCCAGGTAGGGGTGGCCGAGCGTACGAGCGGTGTACGCCGTCGGCCACCGGGAGCCGCGGGCGATGTCCAGGACGCTGTTGCGCTCGGTGTCCTCCCCGCTCCCGCCGACGATCGCCTCGACGGCCGAGGGCTCGGCCCCGGCCTCGGCCGTCGCCTGGAAGCGGGTTCCGATGAGCGCACCGGCCGCGCCCAGCGCCAGCGCGGCGGCCACACCGCGGCCGTCGCCGATCCCACCGGCCGCGAGCACCGGCACCGGAGCCGCGAGGTCGACCACGACCGGCACGAAGGGCAGCGTGGACCTGCCGTGGCGCGCGCCGTGTCCGCCGCTCTCGGTGCCCTGCGCCACGATGACGTCGGCCCCGACGTCCAGCGCCCGCCGGGCCTCCTCCAGGTCGGTGACCTGGACGATCAGCGGCACGCCCGCCGCACGGACGCGTGCCGCCAAGGGCGCCGGGTCCCCGAAGGACAGCATCACCGCGGCGGGACCGTACTCCAGTGCCTGCTCGACGGCGCCGGCCTCGGCCGCCCAGCTCAGGAACCCGACTCCCCACGGCCTGCCGCACTCGGCCGCCACCGGCAGCTCGCGGGCCAGCCACTCCCGGTCGCCGCTGCCGCCGCCGAGCAGTCCGAGGCCGCCGCCGCGCGACACGGCCGCCGCCAGCGCGCCACCGGCGGAACCGCCCATCGGTGCCAGCGCGATCGGGTGCCGCACACCGAACATCTCCGTGAACGCCGTCGCCAAAGTCATGCGCTCCATCATGGCCCCGGCCGGGTCCGCGACGCGTGATCCCCCTCAGCGCGGCGGGAGTTGATCGTAGGTCCTGAACGTGTAGTACGCGCTCAGCCGCATCGCGTTGCCGGTGGCGGCGGGAAGTCCGAGGCGGTTGTCGACGAGGCGGTCGAGGGGGCCGCAGCCGGTGGCGCCGGGGACCGTGAAGGCGGTGTCGTAGGCGTCGAACGCGATGACCGGCGGGTCCTGCGAGACGACGCGGGAGCCGCCAGAGCGCACCAGCCGCAGCTCGACCGGGGTGTCGCCGCCGCCGATGACGCAGCCGTGCGGCAGCAGGGGGCTGAGGGCGCGGAAGCGCAGGGTGAACAGGCCCAGACGGTCGCCGACGGAGAAGAAGTCGGACCGGCCGCCGTACTCCGGTCGCAGGGACAGCCGGAGCAGCGGGTCGCGGTCGGCGCCGGGGATGCCGGTGAGGCCGCCGGGGACGCGGTCGGGGGCGCTGCGCAGGGCGCCCCAGACCTGGCCGTCGGCGCCGTCGGGCAGCGGGCCCTCGGCGTGGGTGAGGGTCATCGGCGCCAGCTCGGGGATCGTACGGCTGCCGAGCGTCAACGACCCGGTGGCGGTGAGGACTTCGCACTTCCAGAGCGTGGCGTCGACCCCGGCGGGGAGGGCCGGGCAGTCGCTGAAGTCGGACGAGTACGGGGGCGGGGCGGGCGCGTCGGTGGCCGCGGACGAGGCTGCGGACAGGGCCGCGGGGTCGACTGCGGGGTCGGCGCTCGCGGTGCCCGTGACCGTGGCGGCCAGGGCGGCGGCGAGGGCCAGGCCCATGGCTCCGCGGCGGACGGTCGAACGGCGCGTGTCGGTGGTGGATCGCATGGCTGTCAGCCTGCCGTCGCGCACGGCGGTGCGGCCTTGGGGATGCCCCTTGCCGTACCCCGAACGGCCCCTGACGTGGTGTCAGGGACGTGACCCTCAGGTGCGCCCCCGAGAGCGGGAGGCGCCGACGCGAGCCGCCCCCGGAACTGTCGCCGACCGCCTTCCAATAAACTTGCCGCTCCGGCAATCTTGCCATCACGGCAATATTTATCTACCGTCGTAGCCATGACACAGGACGAAGCCGCCGCCCGCCTCGGCCTGCGGGAGCGCAAGAAGCGGGAGACGCGTGTCGCGCTGAGCCAGGCCACGATCCGGCTGTGCGTCCAGCGCGGCTGGGACGACGTCACCGTGGAGGACATCGCCGCCGCGGCGAACGTGTCCGTGCGCACCTTCCGCAACTACTTCTCCGGCAAGGCCGAGGCCATCGCCGCCAGCCACCTGGAGCGGATGCGACGCGTCGCCGACGAACTGCGCGCGCGACCGGCCGACGAGCCGCTGTGGGAGTCGGTGGCACATGCCGTGGAGGGCCAGTTCGCGCCGAAGGGCGGTCCTGAGCAGGGCTCGTCCGAGGACCGGCGGCGCTGGACGGACGGCGTGCGGCTGATGCTCGCGGAACCGGCCCTGCACGGCGAGATCGTCAAGGCGAACGCCGCCGCGCAGGAGGAGCTGGCCAGGGCCGTCGCCGAGCGAACCGGCACCGACGTCGCCCGCGATGTGTATCCCAAGCTGGTCGCCGCGGTGGTCGGCGCGGGCAGCGCCGTGGCCGTCGAGCACTCCCTGACCGCGGATCCGCCCGTGTCGCTCGCCGCGGTCCTGCGCGAGACGTTCGACGGGATCGTCGCGGGCCTGCCCGCTCCCTGATCCGCCCGCGCCGTAGGTGAGTTGACCCGGTCGGCCGCCGGGTCGCTCCGGCCTGCCCTCATACGGCGCTCCCCCTTTCCCTTCTTCCGTTCACGCAACGAGTCACTGAGGAGGACCAGTTGGTCACCACGGATGTCGTCATCGTCGGAGGCGGCCCGAACGGGCTGATGCTGGCATGCGAGTTGGCCCTGGCCGGGGTACGGCCGACCGTGCTGGAGAGCCTGTCGGCGCCGAGCGAGGAGCCCAAGGCGAACGGACTGGTCGGCCAGGTCGTACGGCTGGTCGACCGGCGGGGGCTGTACGAGGACCTGAGCGGGACGCCGGGGCCGCCGCGCCCGAACTCCGCCTCCTTCATGTTCGCCGCCCTGCCGCTGGACCTGAGCCTGCTCCCGGACAGCCCGGTGTACGGCATCGCGGCGCCGCAGCGGCACATCGTCGAGGTCCTGGAGAAGCGGGCCGGTGAACTCGGCGCGGAGATCCGGCGCGGCCACCGGGTGACCGCCCTGGCGCAGGAATCACAGGACCCGCACGACCCACACGACCCGCACGAGGCGTCGGACCCTGACGCGGGCGCACCGGGCGACGCCGTCACCGTGGACGTCACGGGACCGGACGGCGCGTACCGGCTGCGCGCCCGTTACGTCGTCGGCGCGGACGGCGCGCACAGCGTCACCCGCAAGCTGTCGGGCATCGGCTTCCCCGGCGTGAGTGACGACCGCAGGACCAACCGGTCGGCGCACGCGACCGTCCCCGCGCATTGGGTCGACCCCGCGACCGGCGCTCTGAATGTGCCCGGTTACGGCACCGTCCGGCCGTTCCTGCCGCTCCGTACCGAGCACGGCGGATTCTCGTACGCGCCCTTCCCCGGCCGCCCGGCGCTGATCAGCACCACGGAGTGGGACCAGCCGGAGACCGGGACGCCGATGAGCCTCGAAGAACTGGGCGCGAGCGTCCGGCGTGTGCTGGGCGCCGATCTGCCGCTGAGCCCGCCGACCGGCGAAGGGCCGTACGTCCTGCGGCGGTTGACCGGCGGCAACACGCGGGTGGCCGAGCGCTTCCGGGACCGGCGGGTGTTCCTCGTCGGCGACGCCGCCCACATCTACACGGCGGGCGGCGGCCCCGGCCTGAACCTCGGCCTCCAGGACGCGGTCAACCTCGGCTGGAAACTGGCCGCCGCGATCCACGGCACCGCGCCGGCCCACCTCCTCGACAGTTACGACGCCGAGCGGCGCGGGGCCGCCGACCGTATGGTCGTCTACGCCCAGGCGCAGGCCGCGTTGACCGCTCCCGGCGACGACGTCACGGCGCTGCGTCAGCTCTTCACCGAACTGCTCGCGCAGCCCGCGACCGTCCAGCACCTCGCCGACCTCACGGCGGGCACCGACGTCCGCTACGACATGGGCGGTCCCGAACCGCACGCGCTGGTGGGGCGGTTCGCGCCCGACCTGGACCTCGCCGCCCCGGACGGCACGGTCTCGGTGGCCGAACTGGCCAGATCGGCGCGGCCGTTGCTGCTCGACCTGACCGACGACGCGTCGGCCGCGGCGGCGCTCGGCCCGTGGAGCGACCGCGTCAGCGTCGTCACGGCGCACGCGCCGTCCCGGTCACAGCAGCCGCCGTCGCGGCCGGACGACGCTGCCGCCCCGACGGCCCTGCTGATCCGTCCCGACTCCTACGTGGCCTGGGCGTCGTCCGACCCGCGTCCCGGCGCGGCGGCCCTGGACGCGCTCCGGTCGGCCGCGCGACACTGGTTCGGCGCCGGGGAAGCGGGCGGGGAGCAGGCCCGGGGCCGGGCCGGGCGTCCGGCCTGGGATCAGGCCGGGAATCGGACCGGGGGCGCCGTCTAGCAGGCCAGCATCTTCTGGATGGCCTGGCGGCTCACGCCCAGCTCGCGGGCGATGTCGGACTGCGAAACGCCCTGTCCGATGAGCTCCTGCATCAGGTCGCGCCGCTCGACGGCGAACTGTCGGGCCAGGCGGGTGTGGTGGATGGCCTGGGCGCGCACTTCCTTGATGCGGGCGAAGGTCGGCTCGTGCATCGAGAGGTCTTTCCTGTCTGCCATGCCCTCCAGAGTGACAACAAGGGGTTGTCATGTCAACCCCTCGTTGTCAAAGGTGGCTCTCACTCGTTCGGGGGACGCTCGGCGTAGCCTGAAGTGGTGCCATGCCGAGCCGAGCCGAGAAGGAGCCGCGATGTTCAACTTCATGGATGAGCTCTTCGCGCCCGGCCGCAAGCACACCGAGGACGAGCGCAACCGCCTCGAGCTGTCCCGCGACGACGAGGGCAGCAGCGACCCGGCGCGCGGGGCGATAGACCTCGACTCCGGCTCGGTGGTCATCCGTCCGGCCCACGCCGATGCCCACGTCACCGAGGCGGCCCCGTCGGAGTCCGCCCCCGCCGGGGAACCGGCCGTGGACGCGGACGAGGAGTGAGGCGCGGGCACGCCTCATCCGCAGCTCCCGAGCGATGCGCGCGCCACGGCGGGTCTACGGGTGGTCGGCGCAGCAGGGAGTCGGGTTCGGCACCTCGAAGGGGGCCAGCGTGCCACCGGGCGCGGGGGTCAGGTCCAGCACGAGCCGTCCGTCGCGCCACCGCGGGCGTACGTGGTCGCGGGTCCGCACCGGGATGTGCGGATCGGGCCCGTCGCCGTCCGTCGCGGGCGGCGCGCCGACCAGGACGACCTGGTCGATCGCGGTACGTGCGAGCAGGTCCGCGAGCGTGACGGTGCCGGTCAGGGCGTCGGCGCCCGGATAGAGCACCGCCCGGCCGCCGCTCCCGCGGGCGTGTTCCGCCGCCGCCGCGGTCGCGGAGCGCGCCTCCTCGGCCGGGCCGTGCGTAGCAGGGCCGAGTGCGGCGCCCGCACCGTCGAGTCCAGCGCTGGCGAGTGCCGCACCGTCGAGCCCCGCCCCGCCCGGCCCCGCCGCGTCTTCGGGCGAGAGCCGGGCCAGCAGCCGGTCCCATGCCGCCGTCGCGGCCTCGGCGTCGGGCAGCGCGAAGGAGACGGCCGTACGCGGGCGGGCGGTGGCGCGTACGAGGTGGGTGCAGGCGACGGTGGCGGCCGGGAGGTCGAGCACGTCGGCGAGGTGCCGGATGAGGTGGTCGGCCTCGCGCAGATTCACCGACCCGGCGGCCACACCGATGACGGTGTGGCCGCCGGGTCCTTCGTGCGGGGTCGTCATGCGGGCAGGACCCACATCGGGTTGGAGTAGAACCACAGGTCCTTCCAGGGGTCGGCGTCGCCGATCACGTCCATGGCGGGGCCGACCGGGTCGACGGAGGCGCCGTTGACGCCGACGGCGGTGCGGTTGCCGTCGGTGCCGCGCAGGCGGACGTACACCGGCTTGTCGACCCGGCCCAGGGAGTAGGTCAGCCGGACCGTTCCGGTCGACTTGTCGACCTCGAAGGACTTCACGACCTTGGTGTTCGGCGCGGCGAGGGTGTCCTTGTCCCGCGCGGTGCCGGTCACCTGGCCCTGGATGACGTCGACGCGGGCGAGCTTGGGGACGAACTGGGACCAGTTCGGGCCGCCCGCCAGGGCGACGGTGACGACCAGGTCGACCTTGCTGCCGCGGCGCACGTGCAGGACGCCGCCGAGGGTGACCGACCGGCTGCCGTCGCCGAGCCGCGCGTCGAGGCCGCTGATCAGGCCGCCGTGGTCGACCCAGACGCGTCCGGCGCGGATGCCGTCCATGACGGCCGCGTAGGAGAAGCCGGCGGAGCCGACGTGGGTGCGGCTGTACTGGCCGGGCCAGAAGTCGGTGTCGGTGAGGTTGAGCGCGCCGCCGTAGACCGGGTCGGCGTACTTGCCGTTGGCGTTGAAGTCGCCGTTCGGGCCGCGCACCGAATTGTCGGCGTAGACGTTGTGCGAGTCGGAGTTGGCGGTGATCCACCAGGGCTTGCCCTCGGCGAGGAGGCTGTCCCACAGGCCGCCGACGGTGGAGGTCATCCAGTCGAAGCCGCCCCAGGTGCGGTAGCTCTCCAGCGGGTAGCCCGGGAAGGAGTCGGCGCTGGGGCTGTTGTCGTAGATGCCGCGCCCGGACCCCGCGCCCTGCGGGGCGGGCAGGCCGCCCGCCTGGTGGCCGGGGGCGCCCTCCATGCCGACGGCGATCCCCGGCTGGGCGTCGCGCCAGGCGCGGATCTCGTGCGGGGAGTCGATGCCCTTGCGCGCCGGGTGGTTGGCCAGGAACAGCACGTCCTGGACCTTGCGCCGCCTGACCTGGTCGGCGAGGAAGTTCAGGCCGGAGATGGCCAGCGCCTCGTTGGCGGGCGTGCTGGCGCTCGCGCCCTTCACCGAACCGTCGAAGGAGTTCTCGAACTCCTTGAGGACCGCGACCTCGTTGCGGCCGGGGTGGACGAAGACGGTGCCGTGCTCGGCGGCCGGGATGTTCCACTCAAGGCCCTGGAAGACCAGGGTGTCGGAGACCTTCGCGCGGGCCGCGACGATGTCCGGATTGACCTTCTCCACACCGATCTTGGCGTGCTGCTCGCTGCCGTGGTCGGTGATGACCATCCAGTCGAGGCCGTGCGCGTTGGCCTGCCGTACGTGGTCGATCACGCGGTACTTGGCGTCGCTGCTGTACTGGGTGTGGATGTGGTGGTCACCCGCCAGCCACAGCAGGCCGCCGGGGTGCGAACCGCCGTGGCCCGCATGACCGCCGGAGGCGTGCGCCGCCGCCTGGCCCGCTCCGGCCAGGACGCTCCCGGCCGCGAGTCCCGCGCCCAGCAGGCCCGTTCGGCGCAGCATGGAGCGCCGCGAGAGCTGACTGGGCGTCAACTCCTCGTCCGGTACCGAGGTGTCGAGGGCGGGAGGCAGCGAACCGCCGTCGGTGTGACCGCCGTGCGCGTGATCGTGGGGCCCGTGCTGGTGACCGTGGCTGTGGCCGTGGCTCATATTCAGCTCCCGCTGACGACAGGATGTACGCGTAGGACGCGGCGAGTCTGGGCAGCGCGGGTGAACGGTGGGAGGCACCGTGGGGTGGCAAAGGCGAAGTAAAGCGTAAGCAAAGGCCCACGGCATGCGCGTCGCGTGGAACTGGCGGCGGCCCGCCGGGACATGACCGAATTCACCCTCGCGCTGGACGACAGCCGCACCTACCTCTACCCCAAGCGCGCCAACGTCGTCCGCCACCAGGGCAAGGCGCTCGCCCGCAGCCTCCGCCGGATCAGCGCCCGCCTCCGCCGGGGCGGCTGCGCGCGTCTGCGGGCGCACCCCCGGCTGGGGCGGTACGTCAGCGTCCACGAACGCGACGTGCTCGACGACGGCGGTGTCCTCGCCGTCCGCCGGGGCGTCCTCGAACTGACCCGCGCCCTGACGACGTTGCGCAGCCGCGAGCCGTTCTACGTCCGGGTCCGGGACCGCGAGATGTCGAGCACCAGGTCCCGGATGAGCGCGTACGGCGCTTCGCTCGGCACCCTGCTCGACACGGTGGTCCTCGACCTCACCGCCGCGGACCTGTCCGGCCTGAACGCGCACGCCGTCTCCGGGCTGCGCGCCCTCTGGTCCCCGAGTACGGTCTGGTCCCCGGCCGCCGCCAAGAAGGCGCGCGCGACCTCCCGCGAGATCGGCCCCGGCGTCTTCCTGCTCTGACACGGGCCCGTCGCCGCTCCGGAGCGGTGGGCGCGGCGCCTTCCGGGCGCGGTGTTCACCAGCCCGTCGCGGCGACCACCTCGCGGGCGATGTCCACGACGCTCCTGCCGTCCGTGGCGATCCGTACCGTGTCCTGAGGCGCGTGTTCCGCCAGGTGCCGCGCCATGACGTCGCTCCGGCTGATGTGCGGGGCGAGTTGGGAGCCGGTCTCGCGCCGGGCGAGCCGGGTGCGGGCCGTCGCGTCGTCGGCGGTGAGCAGCACCCGGACGACGCGCGGCGGCCCGCCGCCCAGGGCCCGGACGAACATGTCGTGCTCCAGCACGCTCACCGTGTTGGTGTAGATCAGCCTGCGGTGCCCCAGCGCCGCGAAATTCGCCCACACCGCGGCCAGATTCCGCTCGGTGATCGCGGAGCGGCGCGGATCGTCCGGCGGCGCCGGGTGCACCTGCCCCATGAGGTCGCCCTCGATCACGCAGTGCGCGACCTCCGCCTCCCGCAGCAGCTCCGAAACCTCCCAGGCCACCGTGGACTTGCCCACGCCCGAACGCCCCCCGATGAGCAGCACCTCATACGTCGTCACGCCGGGAGCCTCCCAGAGGCCGACCCCGTCGGGCCACGCGTTTTCCCCGGCCAGGGCGCGTACGGGCTTACGCGCGAGCCGACCGGCCGCGCTCTGACCGGCGCGGCACCGGGAGCCGCCGGGACCCGGAAGGGCGACGTCCGCGCCGCGCGCCGCCCTGTCCTACGTCAGGGGCGCGGCGCCGCGCCGCGCTTCCAGCGGTGCCCCGTGGGGGCGGTCTGCGTCTATCCGGGGAGCGACTAACCGCCCCTGACGGGGCATCACCCGCACCGCCCTGAGGATGCCCTGCGGTCGGGAACGGCGCGCGCCACCACCGGTCTCGGCGCCGCGCGGGCGACCCCCCTTTTTTCCAACGTTGACCGCCGCCCGTATGGACACCCGCCAGGCACTGTGCTGTCATGCCACCGACATCGTTTGCAACGATGGAAGAAGTGCGGGGAGGTGCCCGTGGGACGCGGGTGCCGCCTCTGTCCAGCATTCCGCCAGGTCGGACCTCAGGAGCCCACGCGGTACGGGGAGGCGGGCTCCGACAACGCTGTCAGCGGCCGACGGAGCCTCACGACGGGTCGACAAGGGGCCCGCTTCAGGACGGAGTTGTGCGTGAGAAGAAGACGAGCGTGGCGCACGATGCGGTACATGCGGCGGCGGGCAGCGGTGGTCGCCGTGACCGCCTGCGTGGCGGGGATGACGGTGGCCGGGGCGGGCCAGGCGTCCGCGGTACCGGGACACGGGGCGGGCCACCACGCCGTCCCCTCGGTGACCTCGGGCGGCGCCCGCTTCCAGGTGCTGTCGCCGACGTTGATCCGTACCGAGTACGCGCAGGACGGGAAGTTCACCGACGCCGCGACGTACAACGCGATCGGCCGCGGCGACTTCGCGCCTGCCGCGTACACGACGAGCACGTCCAACGGCTGGCTGACGGTCGCGACGAGTGCGATGACGCTGCGGTACCAGGTGGGCTCCGGGCCCTTCAGCGCGCGGAATCTGTCGGTGAGACTGACAGCCGGATCCTCGGCGGTCACCGCGGCGCCGTGGCAGCAGATGACGTGCGCGGTCGGCGCGCTGTGCGAGGCGGAGAGCCTGCCGTACAGCGGGGTCGGCGTCGCCACGGACCACACCGGGTACACCGGCTCCGGCTTCCTGGCCGGCTTCCAGGGGACGGGCAGTTCGCTGTCGGCCGACGTCGAGGTCACGACGGCGGGCACGTACCAATTCGACGCGCGGTACGCCAACTCCGCGGCGGGCGACGGCCAGAACACCACACGCACGCTCACCTTGACGGTCGACGGCGGCGCGGCGCGGACCCTGAGCCTTCCGGTGACCGGCAGTTGGGACACCTGGAGTCTGGCGACCGCCGCGGTGCAGCTCGGCGCGGGCCGTCACACCGTCACGCTGTCCAGGGCCGCCGGGAACTCCGGCAATGTGAACATCGACAGCGTCGCGCTGGTGAACTCGGGGAGCGCGTTCCCCCCGGCCTCGGCGACGGCGATCGCGGACTGTGCCTTCGGCGCGAGTTGCGAGGCCGAGGCGGACCGGATCGCGGGTTCCGCGAAGGTGGCCACCGACCACGGCGGCTACTCGGGCAGCGGCTTCCTCGGGGAGCTGAACCAGGGGTCGAGCGTGACGACCCATGTCGTCGGGGTCCCGTCGGACGGGACGTACGCGGTCCAGGTGCGCTACGCCAACTCCACGGGCGGCGACGGGCTGAACCAGACCCGTACGGCCACGGTGTCGTCCGGCGGTACGAGTCAGACGCTCTCGCTGCCGGTGACCGGCAACTGGGACACCTGGCAGACCGCCTCGGTGCCCGTGGCGCTCAAGGCGGGCGCCGACGACATCACCGTCGGCTGCCCGAACGCGGCGAGTTGCCACATCAACCTCGACACGCTGTCGGTGACCGCGTCCGGCGCGGCGGCCCCGCAGCCGCACCTCGCGCTCGGCGGATACCGGCGCAGCCTCGACGGGCTCAACGGCGACAACGGCAATCCGACGACCACGCCCGGCCTGATGTACAAGGACGGCTGGTATCTGCTGGACGACACGACGTCCGCGCTGTACGACACCGCCGCCAAGAAGGTCACGCAGCGCCCCTCGCACAACGGGACGCCGTACCAGGACGGTTATCTCTTCGGGTACGGCCACGCCTACAAGCAGGCACTGTCGGACCTGGCGACGCTGACCGGCCCGGCGCAACTGCTGCCGCAGTGGGCGTACGGCGTCTGGTACTCGGAGTACATCGACAGGACCGCCGCCGACTACGAGAACACGATCCTGCCCGCCTTCCGGTCCGAAGGCGTCCCGCTGGACGTCCTGGTGACCGACACGGACTTCAAGTCGCCCAACCCGTGGAGCGGTTGGGAGATGAACACCGCCAAATTCCCCGACCCGAAGGGCTTCTTCGACTGGTCGGCGGCGCAGGGGCTGCACAACACGCTCAACACCCACCCGAGCATCCTGGCCTCGGACCCGCAGTTCGCACAGGCCCAGGCGACCGCCAAGGGCAAGCTGGTCAAGGGCGGTTGCGCGGCGGGGGCGAGCGCGGGAGGCGACTGCTACGTCTTCGACTTCGGCGACCCCGACCAGCTCAAGGCGTACATGGACCTGCACAAGACGATGGACCAGCAGGGCAACGACTTCTGGTGGTTCGACTGGTGCTGCGACAACTCCCAGTCCTCGCTCGCCGGAGTGACGCCCGACGCGTGGATCAACCAGGCGTACGCGGCGGAATCCGCTCCGGCGATCGGCCGCGGCTTCGTCATCTCCCGCGCCTACGGCTCGCTCCAGGCCGGCGGGTACAGCGGCCAGCAGGGGCTGCCCACCGGACCGTGGGCCGACAAGCGCACCACCGTGCACTTCACCGGTGACACGTCCTCGACCTGGGGAACGCTGCGGTCCGAAGTCGGTTACACACCGGGCGAGTCGGTCGCGACCGGCATGTCCGCGGTCAGCCACGACATCGGCGGTCACAACGACACGACGGGACTGACCGGCTCCGAGACGTACACCGACGGCGGCGGCACCCACACCACGCACAAGCTGCCGGACGACCTGTACGCCCGGTGGGTGCAGCTCGGCACCTTCCAGCCCGTCGACCGGCTGCACAGCAACCACAGCGACCGGCTGCCGTGGCAGTACGGCACCGCGGCCCGGCAGTCGGCGGACACATTCCTCAACCTCCGCGAGAACCTGGTGCCTTACACGTACAGCCTCGCGCAGCAGGCGGCCACCACGGGCGTCCCCGTGGTCCGCGCCACGTACCTCGAATACCCGGACGAGCCGCAGGCGTACGCCACCGCGGGCAGTGAGTACTTCTACGGCTCCGACATGCTGGTCGCTCCCGTCACCACCCCGGGGACGACGGCCACGACGTCGGTGTGGTTCCCGCCCGGCCAGTGGACGGACTACTTCACCGGGCAGACCTACACCGGCGGCACCACGCGGAACATCACCACGGGGCTCGACCGGATGCCGGTGTTCGTGAAGGCGGGCGGCGTCATCCCGACCCGTACGGACGATGTCACCGCCAACGACAAGGCGCCGCTGACCAAGGTCACGCTGACCGTGGCCGCGGGCGCCTCCGGCTCGACCTCGCTCTACGAGGACAACGGCACCACCGGGGGTCCCGGTCGCAGCGCCACCACGACGGTCCGGTACCGCGAGAGCGGCGGTCGGCACACCGTCACCGTCAGCCCGGCCGCCGGGTCCTTCCCCGGCCAGGTCAGGACCCGGCAGTGGACGGTGACGCTGCTCGGCGTCGCCGCGCCGAGCCACGTCACGGCGGCCGGCAAGGGATTGTCGCCCGACGCGTACCACTACGACAGCGCGACCCGCTCCCTCACCGTCACGCTGCCCGCGCGCAGCGTGCACGCACCGGTCACCCTCAGCTACCGCTGACCGACCGGCCCCGTACGGGCCCGCGCGTACCCCCGCGCGGGCCCGTACCCATGATGCGGCTAGGGCGCGCCACCGCACAGCTCCGCGAAGCGCGCGGTGTCGATGTTGCCGCCGGACAGGATCAGGCCGACGCGGGGCGGTAGGGGGGTGACGCGGGCGGAGAGCAGGGCTGCCAGGGGCGTGGCGCCACTGGGTTCGAGGACGATCTTCAGGCGTTCGAAGGCGAAGCGCATCGCGTCGCGGATCGCGTCCTCGGTGACCAGGACGATGTCGTCCACCAGCCGCCGGTTGATGGAGAAGGTCAACTCGCCGGGGACGGAGGCCGCTTGCCCGTCGGCGATCGTGCGCGGGACGGGGATGGCGACACGCTCGCCCGCCTCCAGCGAGCGCTTGGTGTCGTCGCCCGCCGCCGGTTCGACGCCGATCATCCGGATGGCGCTGTCCAGCCCCTTGACGGCGGTCGCGCTTCCCGCGAGGAGTCCCCCGCCGCCGACCGGCACCACGAGGGCGTCCAACGGCCCTGCCTCGTCGAGGAGTTCCAGGGCTGCGGTGCCCTGTCCCGCGATGACGTGCGGGTGGTCGTACGGCGGGATCAGGGTGAGGCCGCGGTCGGCGGCCAGCGCCTCGCCGATGGCGACCCGGTCGCCCGTATACCGGTCGTAGGTGACGACCTCCGCGCCGTAGCCCTCGGTGGCCTCCCGCTTGGAGCGCGGGGTGTCCTCCGGCATCACGATCACCGCGGTGCTGCCCAGCTCCCGCGCGGAGAGCGCGACGGCCTGCGCGTGGTTGCCGGAGGAGTACGCGGCGATGCCCTTGGCCAACTGCTCGGGCGTGAGCCGGGACGCGGCGTTGTACGCGCCGCGGAATTTGAACGCGCCGACGCGCTGGAAGTTCTCGCACTTGAGATGGACCTCGGCGCCGACGAGGTCGTCCAGGGTGCGCGAGCGCAGGACGGGCGTACGGTGCGCGACGCCGTCGATGCGGGCGGCGGCGTCGCGGACGTCGGCCAGCGTGACCGGCGCGGCGGCGGTCGGGGGGCGGTGGGTTGAGGTCACCACCGCACCCTACGCCGTGCTCCTCGGGCGCCTCGCGGGTGGCCGGACCTCGGACGTTGCGGTCCCGCGGCCTGCGCGGCGGCGGTGCACGGGCCGGGGGCGCGCCCGGAGTGGGTGATTCCGGCAAGGCGTTCATGTGCGCTTCGTCGCGCGTTGGCTGGGGCTGTCATCTCGGTCCGTAGCGTCGGCTTCTGCCGGCCGGACCTGCCCCGTCGACCCCTCGGGGACCCCTCACAGGTTCCGTGCTGCCCCACGGCGACGACCGATGAACCGAACATTAGCGCAGACGAATGAGAGACGCCCATGTGCAGTCCGCAGCACCAGCCCGAGGGATCCCTGCCCGGCGCGAGCCGCCGATCGTTGCTCGTCGGAGCCGGACTCGCCGGAGCCGCGGTGGCCGGTCTGTCGGCCGCGGGACCCGCGTCGGCCAGTACGCCGGGGACGGCCGGAACCGCCGGGCTTCCGGGGTTCGGCGGGCCGTGGCGGCCCGACACCGACGACCAGCGCTTCACCGTCGTGGTGATGCCGGACACGCAGTACATGTTCGACGGTGACGCCCTGTACCCGGCGCCGGTCGAGGCGGCCTTCCGCTATCTGCTGGCGAACGGCAAGGACGAGAACATCGTCTTCATGGCCCACCTGGGCGACCTCACCCAGAACGGCAAGGCGGGCGAATTCGCCTCCATCAGCAAGGCGTTCAAGATCCTGGACGACCACCAGGTGCCGTACAGCGTCCTGGCGGGCAACCACGACATCCCCGGCAAGGACGACCAGCGGGGGAACACGCCGTACCTCGACCACTTCGGACCGCAGCGGTTCCGCAAGGCGCGCTCCTTCGGCGGCGCGAGCCCCGACGGCTACAACACCTTCCACACCTTCCGGGCCGCGGGCCGGGAGTGGCTGGTGCTGGCCCTCGACTGGCGGCCGTCGGCCGCGGGCGTCGCGTGGGCGAAGAAGGTCATCGCCGCGCACCCGAAGTCCCCGGTCATCCTCACCACGCACGAGATCGTCGGCGCCGACACGTACGGCGACGAAGCCGAACTGTCCGACTTCGGGCAGCAGTTGTGGGCCGACCTGATCGACGGCAACGACCAGATCTTCCTCACGCTCAACGGCCACTTCTGGCCGCCCGCCCGCACGGTGAAGAAGAACGCCGCCGGGCACGACACGCACCTGCACATCACCAACTACCAGGACCGGTACTACGGCGGCGCCGCGATGATCCGGCTCTACCGCTTCGACCTGGCGCGCGACACCATCGACGTCGAGACGATCTCCCCGTGGATCCTCGGCAAGGCCGCCGACAGCCTCAACGAGCTGGAGCGGCAGGAGATCGAACTGACGGGACCGCAGGACCGGTTCTCGCTCGACATCGACTTCGAGCAGCGCTTCTCGGGCTTCGCCCCGGCCACCCCGCGGCCCGCACGGCCCGTCAACCGGATGCTCGTCCCCGGCACCCTGGCGTACTGGCGGTTCGACGGCTCGCACGGCACCGACCGGATCGTCGACCTGTCGGGGCGCGGCAACGACCTCACCAAGGTCGCGCTGCCCGGCGCCACGGACGCGGCGCTGACCTGGTCGGCCGACCACCACCCGGACCAGCCCGGCCACGCCAGCCTCTACTTCGGCGGGGACAGGGACAGCGGCGGCCCGCACGGCGCCTACCTCCAGACCGTGGACAGGGCGCCGCTGAACGCGGCCACCTTCCGCTCGGCGTACACCTTCGAGGCGTTCTTCAAGCTGCCCGCCGACTGGGACGGCAACCGCAACGGCTGGTCGGCGCTGCTGAGCCGCTGGGGCACCAGCGGCCAGGCGGGCAAGACGGGTTACTCCGAGACCGAGCCGATCGTCACCCTCAGCCTGTCCGGCGGCGCCGAACTCCAGTGGAACGTCTACCCGTTGAACCTCACGACGTCGACCACCAACTGGGGCCACTACCTGCCGATCAACGTCTGGTGGCACGTCGCCGTCGTCAACAACGGGCGGCAGACCACGATGTACGTCGACGGCTGTCCGGTCGTCCGCAATCCGTCCACCCGCAACAACGGCCTGACCTCGCTCAATCTGCCGTGGATGATCGGCGGTCACGCGGACGGCGGCAAGCCGGACCAGGTCATGCGCGGCTGGATCGGTGACGTCCGGATCGCCGAACGGGCGCTGGCCCCGCGCGAGTTCATGAACGCCTGACGGACACAGCCACCGGGGGGCGGGTCCCGACCCGACCGCACCCGTCCCCCGGCCCCGTCCCCCGGCCCCGGACCTCACTCTCGATCGGACCCGGACCGGGACCCCACCGCCCGAGCAGCCGTTAGCCTCGGGCGGTGAAACGCATCCTCGTCGCAGGCATCACCGGAGCGGGCAAGACCACCATGGCGCGGGCCCTCGCCGAGCGGCTCCGCCTGCCCTTCCACGAGATGGACGCCCTGCGGTTCTCGGGCCCCGACTGGGCCACCGACCCGGAGTTCGAGCGGAAGGTCGCCGACCTCGCGGCCGGCCCCGAGTGGATCGTCGACTCCTTCGGCTACCCGGAGGTACGGGACCTGCTGTGGACACGCGCGGACACCGTGGTCTGGCTCGACTACCCGCGAGCGGTGATCATGCCGCGCGTCCTGCGCCGGTCGCTGAGCAGGACGCTGCGCCGGGAGCGGGTCTTCGGCGGCAATGTGGAGACCGTGTCGGGCTGGTTCAGCGGCGAACACCCGGCGTGGTGGGCCTGGTCCCAGCACGCCGCCCGGCGCGCGGACATCGGCGGGCGCGGCCAGGACCCCCGCTTCGCGCACCTCCAGGTGCTCCGTTTCCCCTCGCCGCGTCGGGCCCGGGCGTGGCTGCGCACCGTGCGCCCGTGACGCGGTGACCTGGCGGGCTCGTCGGCCCGATGGCCGCGTGCCGAACCCGGTACCCCCGCGACCGACGTCTGGGCCGGGTTCCGGATCGCGCCCCGCGCCTCCCCCGGCCGCCCGTCCCTCGCACCCCGCAGCCCGCGCGCACCGCGCCTCCCACCGGCCACAGTCCGCCCGGTCACCGGCCGCGGTCCGTCCGCTTTGCCGTCTCCCCAGACCTTGACGGCCGCGTCCACGACCGCAAAGAATGGCCCGGCAGCCTATGACAACGTTGTCTAAACGCAAGAGGAGATCTGCCGTGACCCACGACCCCGCCGGACTGGGCAGACGGCGCTTCGCCCAGCTCGCCGCGCTCACCTCCCTGGCCGTCGCCACGCCGCTGTCGATCGGCGCCGCCTCCGCGGACGCCGCGCCCGCGGGCCGGCCCGGCGGCGCAGGGCACGGTCCTGGCCACGCTCCCGACGACGATGTCGCCGCCGCCTACTACCAGGCGCTGCTGACCCACACCCGCTGGGCCGAGACCCAGTGGGACGCTTCGAAGGGCTACTACACGGGGACCGACTACAACTTCGTGGTCGTCCTCGGCAACGCGGTGCTGCTGACCCGCGGTACGTACGACGCCACGAGCGCGGGCATCGACAAGGAGACGCTGCGGGCGCACACGCTGGCGACGGTCAAGCACTTCGCCGCGTCCAACCGCCTGACGGGCGGCACCGAGTGGGGCCGCACCCTCTTCTTCGACACGACCTTCCAGCTCTACTTCGTGCTCGCGGCGCACCTGCTCTGGGACCAGTTGGACGCGGTGACGCGAGGTCACGTCGACACGATCGTGCGCGAACAGGCCGCGTACACCACGGCGTTGGGCACCGCCAACGACCCTGCGTCCGGCAGTTGGACGCCGAACGGGCTCAAGGGCGGCTTCGTCGGGGACACCAAGCTGGAGGAGATGGGCGTCTACGCCCAGTCCCTGGCGCCGGGTCTGGCCTGGGCCAGCGACGATCCGCGGTATGCCGACTGGAGCGCCGCGTACGGCCGTTGGAGCCGGAACGAGACGGGGCTCCCGGCCGCCGACCTGGCCAACCCGACCGTGGTGGACGGCGTCGCGGTCAGCGCGAACACCGCGACGAATCTGTACGACTCCTTCATCGTGGAGAACCACGGCTCCTTCGGACCGCACTACCAGCAGGAGTTGTGGCGCACCTCGGGCCGTAACGCCGTGCACTTCATCACCGCGGGCCGTCCGCTGCCGCAGGTGCTCACCGAGCAGCCGAACGCCAAGCAGTTGTGGCGCACGCTGCTGATGGTGATGAGCGACGCGGGCGAGCCGCTGATGCCGATGGTCGCCGACCGCGAGCACCTCTACGGCCGTGACGTGATCCCGCTGGCGTTCCTCGCGCAGGTCGCCGGGGACCGTACGGCGGCGTGGGGCGAGGCCGCGATGGCGGCGCGGCTGGCGCCGTACCAGGCGTACGCGCCGCTGTACCGGCTGGCGAAGTTCTCCGGTGAGCCGAAGTACGAGCCCGAGGCGCGCGCCGAGGTGGCGATCAGCTATCTGCTGCACGAGTGGCGGGCGGCGCACGGCGGGATCGTCAAGCCGCTGTCGGACGCGGAGATGTTCGCGCGGGCCTCCGGCGTCAAGGACTTCGGCACCGGCCCCGGCCTGGTCGCGCAGCAGACCCCGGCGGCCTGGGCGGCGGCGGTCAGCAAGCCGGGATTTGTGAAGTTCGGCTGGCAACCCGCCCACGACGACTGGCTGTTCGCGCTCAGCGGCACGACGCCGATGTTCCTGCCCGCGACGGCGGCGAAGGTGCTCAAGCGGTCGGTGACGACGTACCGGGAGGTGCGCGACGGCTTCGACGCGACCGCGACCGTGCTGACCCTGGACTCGGGCACCGCGGGCTTCACCACTCTGCCGTCCGGCGCGGTGGTCTACGCGACCAGCGGTACGGCGTCGGGCGAGGGCTCGCTGCGGGTGCAGAATCTGACGATGCCCGGTGTCGCGGGGCTCGTCGGCAGCCGTACGTACACCGCGGCCGAGGGCAGCGCGAAGGTCGCCTCGCAGGACAGCGGCAACGCCGGTGTCGGTCCCGGGCCGCGGGTGGACGAGCTGACCGTGCCCAGCGGTTCGTGGCGGTACGTGCGCATGCAGGGCGTCGCGGGCCACACCACGTACGGCTACTCGCTGTACGCCTTCGAGGTCCGTGACGGCGCGAGCGGTCCGGATCTGGCCCAGGGCAGGACGGCCACCGCGTCGTCCGCCGACTCCGGCAAGGGCGCGGCGCTGGCCGTGGACGGCAATGCGACGACCCGGTGGGCGGTCGCGGTCTCGGACCGCGGGCGCGCGGACAGTTGGCTGACCGTGGACCTCGGCGCCGCCAGTGCCTTCGACCGTGTGACGCTGCGCTGGGAGACGGCGGCGGCGCGCGCGTACCGCGTACAGGGCTCGGCGGACGGGAAGACCTGGACCGATCTGATCCGCTTCCCGAGCGCGGACCTGTCCAGCCGCGGCGGCTGGCTGTCGGTGGACGGCCGGGCGGGGCTGGTGGTGCGCGGCGCCGCCAACCCGCTGTCGGTGTACGGCGATCTGGTGGTGCTCTCCGACGGTCCCGCCGAGCCGTTGCTGGTGGAGGGGCTGCCGTCGGGCGACCCGCGCGCGGTGAAGGCCGCCGCCGCGCGGCCCGCGCCCCGGGCGCGCGACGCGGCGGTCAAGGCCAGTACGGCGGGCGGGCACTTGAGCCTGTTCAACCTCTCCGCCGGCTCCGTCGCCACCACGGTGTCGGTGCCGCAGAGCCGGTCCCGTCTCACGCTGTACGCGGGAACGCAGCACGTCACCGCGGACGGCACGGACGTCGCGGCCGAGTTGACGGCCGCGAGCGCGGCGGTCGTCCCGGCCCGCTTCACCCTGACGTCGCGTGCGGGCGGTTCGGTGCCCATCGGTCTGCGGGTGGAGGTCGTGGACGCCGCGACCGTACGGGTGAGCGGTCCGCGCGCCCGTCTGCTGGTCACGGCGCCGTCGGGCGCCCGCGCCCAGGTCGATGTCCAGCCGGGCAGGACCGCGCAGGTCACCGTGCGCGGCGCGAAGCCGTACCCCCTGGAGGACGTGGCGGTCGGCTGCGACACCTTCCCGACCGGTCCGCTGCCCGCGGGCATGTCGGATCCGGCCGCGGCCGTGGACGGCGACCCGGCGACGTCCTGGCGGCCCGGCTCCGCGCGCGGCCGCATGGTGGTCGATCTCGGCGCGGCGGTCGATGTGCGGGAGATCCGTACCGCCTGGACCGGCGGCCATGTGCCGTCCGCCGCCATCGAGTTCAGCGCGGACGGGCTGACGTACACCTCGGCGGGCGAGCTGCGGCGGCGCGGCCGTGCGGCGACGCTCGCGGCGCGTACGACGGCACGCTATGTGGCGCTCGCCGTGTCCGGCGGTCGCGACACGGACGCGCGGCTGGTGAGCCTGGAGGTCGTCCCGGCCTGACCACGGCCGGACAAGAGCCCCGGGGGGGGGGGGGGGGGGGGGGGGGGGGGGGGGGGGGGGGGGGGAGGAGGGGGGGGGGGGGGGGGGCAGGGCGGCCCCCCGGACGCGATGGGTGGGGGGGTGGGGGGTTGCTTCGGTGCGTGCAGCTCGCCCT
>NZ_JBVHMF010000034.1:31267-79505 GCF_055558595.1 Streptomyces sp. NPDC025721
TCCACAAACGGCACGTCTGGTGAGGTGATCTGGGCTCTTCCCCTGCCTGAGAGAGGAAAGGAAAGACTTTGGGGGGGGGGAAGAGGACTGGGTGCGTGCTGTTCGCCCCCCCCCCCCCCCCCCCCAACCCGGCAGTGCCGCGGCGGGCACTGACGTCGCATCAGGTCAGGCTCAGCGCACGACGACGCGCAGCAGGCGGAAGCCGTGGTCGTCGGCGCCCTCACCCCGGGCACGTCGTGCACCGTGAGCGTCGCGGCCGTCACCGGGACCGGTGTCGGCCCCGCGGCGACTGCCACCGGCAGGACGCCGTCGGCGTCGGGCCGATGAGGAGGCCCGCTCCCGCCGAGGGTGGGGGCGGGCCGTCAGGCCACGTCGGCCGCGAGGCGGCTGAGCAGGAAACCGGCCATGCCGCGGACGCCGAACCCCAGCGCCCGCTCGTCGGCCGCGAAGTCCGGTGCGTGCGGGGCGCCGTTCATCCCGGCCTCCGGATTGGCGACGCCGAGGTAGAACATCGCGCCCGGCACACCGTTCAGGAAGAGCGCGAAGTCCTCGCCGTTGAAGGGGAAGGAGGCGTGCAGCACCTCCACCGCGTCCGGACCGAGCGCGCCGCGCAAATACCGCGCCGCGGCCTCGCTCAGTTCCGGCGAGCAGACCATCGCGGGGAACGGCTCGTCCGCGAAGACGGCCGTGGCGCCCGGCAGCGGTTCCACCGCGGCGCGTACGGTGTCGCGGATCTCGGCGTAGCGGCTGTCGGGCCAGGCGCGCAGCGAGACGCGGACGAGCGGGCTGCCGTCGTCGAGCGCGGTCAACTCGGGCCAGGTGACGACGAATCGCGCCAGCGGCCCGTCGGGGTCGCGGAGGTCGGCCAGCAGGCGGTCGTACTCCTCGGGGTTGCGCGGGAGGCGGACGGTGGACAGGCCGTCCACCAGGTCGAGAATCCGGCGCGCGTCGGACGCGGCGTCCGGGCCGGTCAACTCGACCTGGAAATGGTCCTGTCCCGGCAGTCCGTGACCGGGCATGACCGCGAAGGTGCCGACCGGGAACGGCCCGCAGTGCAGCGCGTAGACCTCGCGCGGGGGTGTGTGTTCCAGGGCGCCGTCCTCGATCATGGCCCGCGCTCCGGCCAGCGTCTCCTCGGCAGGCTGGAAGAGGAAGACGATCCGGCCGTGCCAGCGCTCGCGCAGCCGGGCGAGTACCTGGGCGACGCCGACCCCGACGGCCGTGTGCAGATCGTGGCCGCACAGGTGCGCGGTGCCGGGGACGAGGGAGGCGAAGTCGCTCTCGAACAGCTCGTCCAGCTCGTCGTCGTCCACCGCGTCCATGTCGGCGCGGTAGGCGAGGGTGGGTCCCGGTCCCGCGCCGTCGAGCACCGCGACCACGCCGTGGCCGCCGACGCCGGTGGTCACCGTGAGGCCCGCGGCCCGCAGCCGTTCGGCGACCAGCGCCGCCGTACGTTCCTCGGCGCCCGCGGGCTCGGGGTGGCGGTGGATGTCGCGGCGCAGCAGCACCAGGTCGTTGTCGAACTCTTGCGCGATATTGCCGATCTCCTGGCTGTCCAGTGCTGATGGCATGCGTGGGAGGGTACCGGACGGCGGCGCGGGGTTCGTCGCGCCCGACAGCCTTGACCGGTCGAATGGTTGACCCGCGCGTGCGGCGTGAGTAACTTACCGACGCCAGCTGCCATGCGGTAGGAATCCTTCCACTCCCCCGGCGTCCCTTCCCTGCCGCTCCCGACCACTGCTCCCGATCCAGCCGGCCTCTACAGACGAGGTTTCCATGCGGACCCCTGCACTGACGGCAGCCGCGGCGCTGCTCGCCTCCCTCTCCCTCGTACTCGCCGGGAGCGCCGACGCGACCCCGGCCCCGCAGCACGGCGGGAGCGGCCAATTCGACCGGCCGTACTCCGGATTCGCCCCGGCGGACACCGTCCTGCACCGGGGCACCCCGCGGTCGGCCGGGCTGGACGCGGCGCCGATCGACGCCTTCGAGCGGCAGATGGCGGGCTGGGAGGACCCCGCCTCGGGTGCGAATCACCTCTTCCCCGGCGCGACCACGCTGATGGCCCACGACGGCGTGGTGGTGGGGCGCGACGCGGGCGGTTACGCGGTCGAATACGCCGACGCCACCCACGAGTTGCCGGCCGACCAGCGGGTCCCGGCGCGTACCGACACCATCTACGACCTGGCATCGCTGTCGAAGCTGTTCACCTCGATCGTGGCCATGCAGCAGCTCGAAGCGGGCCGGATCGACCTCGACACACCGGTGGCGCACTACCTGCCGGAGTTCGCCACCAACGGCAAGGGCGCCGTCACCATCGAGCAACTGCTCACCCACACCTCGGGGTTCGACGCCGATCCGGTCCCCTCCCTGTGGCAGGGCTACCCGGATCTGCCGTCCCGCGAGAAGGCGATTCTCGACGCGAAGCCGATCAACGCGCCGGGGACGACGTATCTGTACTCGGATCTGAACATGCTGAGCCTGCAACTGGTGTTGCAGAAGGTGACGGGCAAGCCGCTCGACACGCTGGTGCGCGACGGCATCACGGGACCGCTGCGGCTGACCGACACCGGCTACAACCCGTCGGCCGCGAAGCTGCCGAGGATCGCGGCGACCGAGTACGAGACCAGCCCGGCGCGCGGCATGGTGCGCGGCCAGGTGCACGACGAGAACGCGTGGGCCATGGGCGGCGTCGCGGGCCACGCGGGCGTCTTCTCCACCGTGGACGATCTGGCCGTCCTGGCGCAGACGATCCTCAACGGCGGTACGTACAAGGGCCGTCGGATCCTCAGCCGGAACAGCGTCACGCTGATGGAGCAGAACTTCAACCAGGCGTTCCCCGGTGACTCGCACGGCCTGGGCTTCGAGCTGGACCAGATCTGGTACATGGGCGGCCTGTCGGGTCCGCGCACCCTCGGGCACACCGGTTTCACCGGCACCTCGCTGGTGATCGACCCGCAGTCGCGTTCGTTCGCCGTCCTGCTCAGCAACCGGGTGCACCCGACGCGGAACACGCCCTCGACCAATCCGCCGCGCCGGGCCATCGCCACCGCGCTCGCGCAGGCGATCGCGGTCCGGGCCCCCGGCGGCGGCCCGCTGTGGTACTCGGGGCAGGGCGGCGGCACCACCAGCACCCTCACCACGGGACCGATCACCGCGAAGGCACCGGTCGACATCGACTTCTCGGCGTTCGTCAGCACCGAGTCCACCGACCCGCTCACCGTCGAATCCTCCACGGACGGCGGCACGACCTGGCAGCCGCTGCCGCTGCGGGTGACCGGCAAGGGCGCGCCGTCCGGCGCCCCGACCTCGCTGTCGGGGCAGGACGTCCGCGCCTGGTGGCGGGTGCGCGCCGAGCTTCCGCGGGGCGCGGCCGGTGCGCTGATCCGCTGGACGTACGCCACCGACCCGGTCTACGAGGGCCGCGGCGTCGACCTCGCGGGGCTGTCGGTCACCTCGGGCCACCACGACCTGCTGCGGGCCGCGGGACTCACCCCGGCCGGCGCCTGGCGGACCGTGCACTGATCCGTCCGTCTGCCGCGGAGCGCTCACCCGCGCCGGGGCTCGCCCGAGGCCACGTTGACCCCAACGATCACGGTGGATACGTTTCCCCCGTGTCAGCCGGTTCCGACAACGAATCCCCCGAGGCGAGTCCCTTGGCGCGCGTCCGGTCGCTGCTGCCGGACCTCGCTCCGGCCGAGCGGCGCGTGGCGGCGGCCGTGCTGGCCAATCCGGCGCTCGCCGCGCGCAGCAGCATCACCGAACTGGCCGAGGCGGCGACGACGAGCGAGACCACGGTCATCCGCTTCTGCCGTTCCGTGGGCCTGCGCGGCTACCCGGAGTTGCGGATCGCGCTGGCCGCGGACGCCGCGCGCGCCGAGACCCGCGACGACCGGCACCTCGGCAGCGACATCACGCCGACCGACGACCTGTCGGAAGTCGTCGGCAAGGTCGCCTTCGCCGACGCGCGCGCCGTCGAGGAGACCGCGCGGCAGCTCGACGTCGACACGCTGCGCCGCGTCGTGGCGGCGGTCGCGGCGGCGGGCCGCGTCGACATCTACGGCGTCGGCGCCAACGCCCTGGTCGCCGCCGACCTCCAGCAGAAGCTGCACCGGATCGGGCGGGTGAGCTTCGCGTGGAGCGACACCCACATCATGCTCACCTCGGCGGCGGTGCTCGGCCCCGGTGACGTGGCCATCGGCCTCTCCCACACCGGGGCGACCGCCGACACCGTCGAGGCGCTGCGGGTGGCGCGCGAGCACGGCGCGACGACCGTCGCCCTGACCAGCTTCCCGCGCTCGCCGATCCACGCGGTCAGCGATCACCTCCTGACGACCGTGGCCCCCGAGACCACCTTCCGCTCGGGCGCGACCGCCAGCCGTATCGCCCAGCTCACCGTGATCGACTGCCTGTTCATCGGCGTCGCCCAGCACCATCTGGACAGCGCCCGCAAGGCGCTCAAGGAGACGTACGACGCGGTCGGCGACCACCGGCTGCCGGAGCCGTGACCGGGCGGGTGAGAACACCTGCTACGCCGACGGCCGGGGCGTGTGGATGATGCCGTTGAGCAGGACGTCGAATCCCCAGCTCAGACGGCCGGTGCCGGTGCCGCTCAGCAGGTCCATGCCGAGGGCGGCGATATGGGGGTAGGTGTCGGGCGTGGCGGAGAGGATCGCGTTCGCGAGGTCGCTCTCCTCCTGCTCCGCGCCGTCGGCCACGCTGCGGGTGCCCTGTTCGGTGGCGGTGGAGGTCGCGAAGTGCAGCAGCAGGTCCACCGCCCACGCGGTCCGCTCCGCGGGGACGCCTTCGGCCAGCAGCGCGAGCAGGCCGTCGACCAGCCGTAGGTAACCGGGGCCCGCGGGCCTGGTCACCAGCGCGGACTGGGCGAGCCCCGGGTACTCCATCAGGGCCCTGCCGTACGACCACAGGAGCGTGAACAGCCGCTCGCGCCAGTCCCCTGGCGCGGTCACCGGGCCGAGGTCGAGTCCGGCGAGCAGGTCGTCGAGCATGTACGCGCGCAGCTCGGCGGTGTTGCTCACGTAGACGTAGAGCGAGGCCGGGCCGGTGTCCAGCTCCTGGGCGAGGCGGCGCATCGTGACGCGGTCGAGCCCTTCGGCGCGCATGATCTCCAGCGCCGTGCCGACGATCCCCTCGCGGGAGAGCGCGGGTTTGGCGGGCCGGTCGCGGCGGCTGATGGGGGCGGCTTTCCCAGGCGTCATCGCCTCAGCATAACGAACACGTTCGCCCGGCCATGGCGCGATCACACCGCCTGGAACGAACATGTTCGCTCTGAACGCGTTCGCGACGAACATGTTCGTGTACGGTGGTGGGTGTGGCCGGACAGACCGGTTCGATCACGCAATGTCACAGCGGACGTCACCCGACGTCACCCCGGAAGGAGGTCCCGCCATGACCACCGCGACCACGACTTCGACCGCGCCCCGTCCCGCGGGCACCAGCACATCGGCCCGGCTGATGTGGGCGATCCTGGGGCTGGTGCTGCTCGCCGACGCCCTGGACATGATCGACTCGACCGTCACCAACATCGCCGCGCCCACCATCAGCGCCGAGCTGCACGGCGGCCAGGGCCTGATCAAGTGGCTGGGCTCCTCCTACATGCTGGCCATGGGCGTCCTGCTCGTCATCGGCGGGCGGCTCGGCGACAAATTCGGCCAGCGCCGGATGTTCCTGATCGGCATGGGCGGCTTCACCGTCGCCTCCGCCGTGGCCGGGCTCTCCCCCGATCCCGGACTGCTGATCGCCGCCCGTGTGGTGCAGGGGGCCTTCGGCGCCCTGATGATCCCGCAGGGCATGGCGATCATGACCAAGACCTTCTCGCGCGACATGCTCGGCAAGGCGTTCGCGTTCTTCGGGCCGCTGCTCGGCCTGGCCTCGGTCGGCGGTCCGATCCTGGCCGGATTCATCATCGACGCCGACCTCTTCGGCCTGTCCTGGCGGCCGATCTTCCTGATCAACCTCGTCCTCGGCGCGGTCGGCCTGGTCCTGGCGGTCCGGCTGCTCCCGCACGACGACGGAGACCGTGCGGTCGTCGTGGACGGGATCGGCTCGGGTCTGCTCGCCGTCACCATGTTCGGCCTGCTCTTCGGCCTGGTCGAGGGCTCGACCAACGGCTGGACGGCCACTCCCGTCCTCTCCCTCGTCGTGGGTGTGGCGGCCTTCGCGGCATTCGCCCGCCGCCAGAGCACGGCGGCCGACCCGCTGCTGAAGGCGTCGTTGCTGCGCAACCGCGGCTTCAGCTCGGGACTGGTCGTCGGGCTCGTGGTCTTCGCGACCACCAGCGGGCTGATCTACGTACTGTCCCTGTTCATCCAGGAGGGCCTGCACGCCTCGCCGCGCACCGCTTCACTCGCCCTGCTGCCGATGACGCT
Source organism: Streptomyces sp. NPDC025721 (assembly GCF_055558595.1). NCBI lineage: Bacteria > Bacillati > Actinomycetota > Actinomycetes > Kitasatosporales > Streptomycetaceae > Streptomyces > Streptomyces sp. NPDC025721. The sequence continues at coordinate 37,654 of NZ_JBVHMF010000034.1, forward strand.
CGGCATCATCGTGGCCGCGGGCGCGTGCATGGCGCTGATCAAGAAGCTCGGCCGCACGCTGATCTTCGTCGGCATCGCGATCCTGCTGGCGGGCGGCGGCTGGCTGCTCGCGCTGGTCGCCCACTCGGGCACCGGCGTGGGCCTGTGGACGCTGGCCGCGCCGATCTTCGTCACCGGGCTCGGCATGGGCGCCTGCTACGGCACGATCTTCGACATCGCGCTCGGCGACATCAGCCCCGACGAGGTGGGCAGCGCCAGCGGCTCGCTCTCGGCGATCCAGCAGCTCGCCGCCGGTATCGGTTCGGCCGCGGTGACCTCGGTCTTCTTCCAGACCGCGGGCGGCGGCCTCGGCCACGCCATGAAGATCAGCCTCGCCGTCGTCCTGGGGCTCAGCCTGCTGTGCCTGCCCGCGGTCGCGCTGATGCCCAAGCGCGCCCCCGAGGAGACCGGCCACTAGCGGGTCAGGCCGCCGCGAGGACCCCGCTCCCTTGGGGGGCGGGGTCCCGCCGTGCGTGCCGCGTACCGAGTCGCGCCGGGCGAATCCCGTACGACGAGGTGAACCGCTACCAGGTGAACGCGGTGGACTGGGCGCTGGTGGCGATGCAGTAGACGGTGGTCACCGAGGGCGACGTGGTGACGATCTTGACCGACCAGTTGGTGGCGCTCGGCGTGCCGGACAGCACCCAGGAGTCGGTCTTGTCACCGGCGGCGAGCGTGCCGGTGGACTGCGGGAGCGGGCCGAGGGTGACGGCGCCGGTCATCGCGGGGTTCACGGTGCCGGAGAAGTCGACCTCGGTCGAGCCGTTCTTCTTGACCTTGATGGTCGTGGTGATGCTGTTCGGCGGCACCGTGGTGCCGGCCGGGACCGTGATCGTGGAGGAGCTCAGTTTCAGTTTCTTGACGCCGCCGGAGTCGGTGGCGGTCAGCGTGGCCGTCCCGCTGCCCCAGGTGCCGCAGTTGTAGCTGGCGGTGGCGGTGGCCGGGGTGACGGCGACCGCGTGCGGGGCGAGGGTCAGACCGGCGAACAGTGCGCCGCCGCTGAGGACGGCGATCGTCCCCATGCGCTTGGATCTGGACATGGCAAAGCACTCCAATCAAGCAGGGTGAGGGTGCGCCGGGGGACGACCTCGCACAGGCACCCTTGACATCCCGTTGTCGAGTGACTACCCGCTGTCCGGCCCGGCGCGCTGGTCGGGAGTGAAGCCCCATGACCTTGAAGAGTCAAGCGCCACGGGACGACGTGACCCGCGGCTTGACCCGCGGCCGGCGTCGCCCGGTGCGAACGGCGGCCCCACACCGCGAGGTTACCGGCGGGTTCGCATTGACTTCTGCGTCCCGCACTGTCGCAATGCCCTGGAACCAGCACCTGACGCACCGTCATATACACGTATGCGTCCCGGAGTCAGGAGGCACGCGTTGCATCATGCAGGGCAGTTCTCTCTACGGCGCCTCGCGCGGGCGGCGGTGCCGGCTCTGGCCCTGGCCGCGGCCTGCACGCTGGCCGCCCCCGCGGCGCACGCGGACACGGTCACCCCGACCGTGCACTGCGTGCTGCCCGCCGGACAGGGTGAGAACACCGGGCCGCAGTCCGTCTCGGTGACCCTCACCCCGGCCACGGTCGCGCCGGGCGGCAAGGTGCACGCCGAGGTCACCCTCGGACCCTCGCCCGCGACCAGCCCGCTCGCGCTGTCCGCCGTACCGACCACGCCGAGCATCTACTTCACCATGTCGGGCGGGGCGACCGGGACGGTCTCGGTGACGGGCCCGACCGTTCCCGTGGACATCCCGGCGGCGCCCGCGCCGATCGTCATCCCGCCCTACGGAGGGGACTTCTTCGTCCCCTCGGACGCGTCGGGACCGGTGACGTTCACGCCGTTGAAGATGAACACGCAGACGGTGGTGCTCGGCAGCACCTTCCAGACGCCCTGTGACATCGTCTCGGGCAGCGGCGGCATCGGCACGGTCACCGTGCAGGGCGGCGGCGGTGGGGCCACCACGCTCACCGCCCCGGCCTCGGCCGTACGTCCCAGCACCTCGGTCGCGCTGAGCGGCAGCGGATTCACCGCGGGGGGCACCCCCGTGGTCTCGCTGTGCGACGCGCAGGGACTGGGCTGCGACCCGTCCCGCTTCACCTCCGACACCCTCGCGATCGACTCGTCCGGCGCCCTCTCGGGGAGCGCGACGCTGGCCGCGTCGTCCGTGATCGCCGACGGCTCCTACCAGGTCCAGGTCAGCGACGGCGCCAAGCACGCCACCGCCGACCTCACCGTCAAGGCGTTCGTGCCCACGGGCGCCCGCAGCGTCACGCTCTCGCCCGACCACGGCCCGCTCGGTACCGTGGTGACCGTCAGCGGCCGCAACTTCCACCAGGACGAGTACATCAACGTCTGGGGGGTGGACGCCGACGGCAACCAGACCGCCGACGACGCCGTGTACCCGGTCAGCACACCCGACGGCACCTTCACCGCCGAGTTCACCGTCAACGACCCCGCCACCACCGCGATCCACACCGACGAGAGCGGTGCGGACGGCTCCGACGTAAACGTGAAGTTCACCGTGGGCGACAGCGGCGGCGCGACGGCCACCCAGAAGATCAGCGCCACCGTCACCGCGGGCAATCTCCAGATGACCCAGTCCGGGGACACCGTCGACTTCGGCACCATCCCCCTGACCGGACGGTCCCAGACCGCCACCAGCGCGCTCAACACCGTCACCGTCGTGGACTCCCGCGGCGTCGACCTCGGCTGGTCCCTGACCGGCACGCTCACCGACCTGACCTCGGGTCAGAACACCATCCCCGCCTCGGCCGTCCGTTGGACACCCGACTGCGTCCGAAGCTCGCAGAGCGTCGGCACGCCCGCACCGGGCACGCCGGGCCCGCTGGGCAGCACCGCGGCGACGCTGTGCCAACTCACCGCGGCCGGCGGCGAGAAGGTCGTCGGCGGAACCGTGAAGGTCAACGCCGACATGGACCTGCGGCTCCCCGCGGTGACGGCGCCCGGCGACTACAGCGCGATCCTCACACTCACCCTCACCTGAGCGCCACGTCCCCGTTCCGCACCAACCGACTCCGACGTCCCTCCTCCTGATCCGTTCCTCCCCCGGGCCCATTTCCCGGGCCCATCTCCCGGGGGAGGAACGGCCCGGACCCGACCCCCGCTCCTTCTCCCCCGGGGCCCACCCCCCGCGGACTCATTCCCCGGGACCCCACCCCGCGGGCCTTCTCCCTCTTCCCGGACCCCTCCCGTGCCCAGGCTCAGGGAGGGGTCTGCCATGCCCGAAAGGCGGCGCAGCAGATGTTCCCACCCTTCCACCGCAGGCCCGGACGGGGCTGGCGGGCAAGAATCGCCACGGGCGCCGTCGCGGTGCTCGCCCTCGTCGGCGCGGGTCTGACCTCCGCGACGACGGCCCGGGCCGCGACCATCAACCCGACCGTGCACTGCACGCTCCCGGCGGGTCAGGGCGACGCCACCGGGCCGCAGTCGATGACGGTGACCCTGACCCCGGCCGTCGTCACCCCCGGCGGCAAGGTGCACGTCACCGTCACCCTCGGCGCCAGCCCGGCCATCCCCGGCACCTCGCTGTCCAATGTGCCCACCACGCCCTCCATGGACCTGGCGATGTCCGGCGGCGCCACCGGTACCGTGACGGTCACCGGCCCCACGGTGAACATGAACTACCCCTCGGGGCAGCCCGTCGTCGTTCCCCCGTACGAGGGTGACATCTACCTGCCCGCCAACGCCTCGGGGGCCATCACCTTCACGCCGACCCGTACCCTCACCAGCACCGTGGTCCTCGGGGGTACGTACCAGACGCCCTGCGTGATCACCGCGGGCGGCGGACCGGTCGGCACGGTCACCGCGCAGGGAGCGGGCAGCGGCGCGTCGCTGTCCGGGCCCACCGGAGTGGTCCGGCCGCACACCGCGATCGACCTCGCGGGCGGCGGCTGGACGGCCGGCGGCACTCCGACGGTGTCGCTGTGCGACGCCAACGGCGCGGGCTGCAACCCGGCCGACTTCACGTCCAACACCCTCGCCATCGACAGTTCGGGCATCCTCACCGGCACCGCGACGCTCGCCGACGCCAACACCGTGGCCGACGGCTCGTATCAGATCCAGGTCGACGACGGCACGACCCACGCGAACGCGCCACTGACGGTCAAGGCGTTCGCGCCCACCGGTCCGAGAACGATGACGCTGTCCCAGAACAACGGCGTGGTCGGCACGGTGATCACCGTCGTGGGTCACAACTTCCGCCAGGACCAGTGGATCAACATTTGGGGACTCGACGCCGCCGGGAACGCCCTCGACGACGCGGTCTACGTACAGAGCCTGCCCGACGGCACGTTCAGCACCGACTTCACCATCGACAGCGCCGACCTGGTGGCCGTCTACGCCGACGAGAGCGGCACGGCCGGGACCAGCGTCACCGTACCGTTCACCGTCACCACCACCGCCGTGACGCTCAGCGCCACCACCCCGACCGTCCTTCCCGGCCACGCGGCGACGCTCACCGGATCGGGCTGGCCCGCGGGCACCACCCCGACCGCCGCGCTCTGCGCCGCGGACGGCACCGCGTGCTCGACCGCGTCCGTCTCGTCGAGCAGCCTGAGCATCGCCTCCGACGGAAAGCTCTCCGGCTCGGTCACCGTGGCGAAATCCGTCGCCAAGGGCTCCTACCAGGTGCAGGTCACCGCGGGCTCGATCCACGTCCTCGCGCCGCTGTCCGTCGCCACGACGTTCATCACGCTCAGCCCCGCCTCCGGTCCCGCGCACACCAAGGTCACGGTCGTCGGCCAGGGCTGGGCGCCGGTCGCCACGGTGGAGATCGACGGGCTCAAGGCGGACGGTTCCCGCACCTCCGACAGCTACGCCACCAAGATCATCGGCCTGGACGGCACCTGGTCGCAGACCTTCACGGTCAACGACCCGGCCACGGTGGCGCTCTACGCGCACGAGTGGCTGATCAACGGGCACACCGCGACCGCCGCCTTCGCCGTCAACGGCAGCACGGCCCCGCCCGCTCCCGCCTACTCGCTCAGTCCGGCCGCGGGACCGGTCGGCACCTCCGTACTGGTCAGCGGGCGGAACTTCGCCCCCGTCGCCACGGTCGTCGTGTCCGGGCGCCGCGCCAACGGCGCCCAGAGCTCCGACTCCTCGGTGCTGCGCGTCATCGGTCTCGACGGTACCTTCGCGCTCGACTTCACCGTGCGCGACCCGAAGACCGTCGGCATCATGGCCGCCGAAGTGCTGGTGAACGGCAAGACCGTCCAGCTCCCCTTCACGGTCCGCTGAGTTGTCACCCACGGCCTGCCCGGACCGCCCGCGCGGCGGCTCCGGGCAGGCCCCGTGCCGTTCCGGGCCGCCAGTCGGGGCCGCTACTCGACGGTCATGGCGGGCTGCACCCCGGCGATGCAGCAGGCCGCGAAGTACAGCAGGATCGGGTGCGTGTACGGCACGGCCTGGTCCGGCGGGTGGATGACGTCGTGGCCGCCGGACACGTCGGGCAGCGTCTCGTACGCGGGCACCAGCACGGCCGCGTCGACCAGGTAGCGGGTGGAGGACGGCCACTCCACGTCGATGTCGGAGCCGGTCGGCACGATCCACGACCACTGCCGTCCGTTGGTGAGGACGCAGCCGGAGCTGGGCAGGCAGCCGAGGATCCGCATGCCGTGCTCCGCGGACGTCTCGACCACGTCGCAGGCCAGTCCCGGCGGGAAGTCTGCGGTGGTCGGGACATGGATCCGTTCCCTGGCGGCCGGAGGCCCGTCCACGCGGGGGGCGAGCCAGTCGAGGCGGGTGCCCCGGGGCGGCAGGGCGGAGCGACGGCCGGCCGGGGGGACACGCTTCATCGGGGGTCCTCCGAGTACGTGGCCGACGCGTCGTCGGCCGGGGCGGCGGGCACGGTGAAGGTGGCCCAGGCCGTCCAACCGGCTCCGGGCGAGGGGACGTTGATCCCCCAGGTCGTACTCAGGGCCTCCACGACGACCAGCCCGCGGCCCCCCTCGTCCGGCGGCCGGGCGTCGTGCCGCGACGCGCTGCGCCCCTCGGAGCCGACCTCGACGTAGACCTCGGGACCGCCGCCGCGCAGATGGCAGGTCACGCTGTCGCTGAGGCTGTGCACGATCGCGTTGGTGACCAGCTCGGAGACGACCAGCACGATGTCGTCACGGACGCCCTCGGGCAGGCCCCAGCGGTCGAGTTCCGCGCGGGCCTCGTGGCGGGCGGCGCTCACGGAGGTCCGGCGGGCGGCGAGACGGAAGACGGCGTACACATCGCCGCTCGGGCGCGATGACGTGATCGGTGGGGTTCGGAGACCCGTTAATGCTGCCATGGCCGTCACCTCTCGTGGGGGCCGCGTATGTGGGGTCGCGGTTGCGCGCTCGGCGGCATCACTGCCGGGCTCGACCATCGGCGTCACTGCCTGTGTCGGTGCTTCCGCGATGACGACGGCTGAGGACGACCGGGCGCGTGGCGGTTCCTGACAACGTAGTCATCATGGTGATCGGCTACGCCGTCGACTCCAACTATGGTGCTGCTACCCTCAACTCGCAAGCCACAAAGTGCAATTCGCAGAATGAGCCAGGGCGGCGGGAGACTGCGGGGCAACATGGCACACTGCGGCGAGCACTGAACATTCGCACGGGGAGGTAGCAATGGCGGCCACCGACAATGGGTGGGGCGGCGGCCCTCCTACGGTGCTGCGGATGATACTGGGACGCCAGTTGGAGGAGCTCAGATCCCGCGCCGGCGTCTCATTCGAGCAGGCCGGCGAGGTCATCGGGGTGAGCCATTCGACGATCCGCCGGATGGAACAGGCCAAGGTGGCACGGCTGCGGCTGTCCGACGTCGAGAAGCTGCTGCGCACCTACGGCATCACGGAAACGGCCGAAATCGAGACCTTCCTCGAACTCGCCCGCGAGGCCAACAAGCACGGCTGGTGGCACACCTACCGCGACGTGATGCCCGACTGGTTCGGCGCCTATCTCAGCCTGGAGCAGGCGGCGGTCCACATCCGCGCGTACGAGGCGCAGTTCATCCCCGGCCTGCTCCAGACCGAGGAGTACGCGCACGCGCTGCTCACCGCGGGCGACCCGCAGGCGTCGGCCGAGGACATCGACCGCAGGGTCGCCCTGCGGCTGACCCGGCAGCAGATCCTGACCCGTGCCCAACCCCCGCTGCTGTGGGCGGTGATGGACGAAACGGTGCTGCACTGGCCGGTCGGCGGACCGAAGGTGATGCGCGCTCAGATCGACCATCTGCTGGAGATCGGCGAACTGCCGAACGTACGCCTTCAGATGATGCCCTTCACCAACGGGCCGCACCCGGCGACCCGCGCGGGGGCCTTCCAGCTCTTCCGGTTCGAGGCCGCGGAACTGCCCGATGTCGTCTATCTCGGCGGCCTGATCGGGTCGACCTACCTCGACAAGCAGGACGAGGTCGCCGCGTACCGCGAGGCCATGGACCGGCTCGCCGCCCAGGCGGCGCAGGAGAAGAAGACCAAGGCACTGCTGGGTGCCCTACGCAAGGAGCTCTGACGTGGATCACATTCGCAACGGCATGAGTGCCGCCGACCTCGGGCCCCACGGCTGGCACAAGCCGTGGAGCGACGATGCCGGCGGAGCGTGCGTCGAGGCGATGAAGCTGCCCGACGGCCGGGTGGCGCTGCGCCAGTCCACCGATCCGGGCGGCCCCGCACTGATCTACAACCGCCGGGAGATCGAGAGTTTCATCCGGGGCACCAAGGCGGGCGACGCCGACTTCCTGCTCCAGCAGTGACGCCAGGCCGCGCCAGCGGCACCACCGCACATCGACAAGGAAATCCGGAGGACCGCGTGCCCGAGAACGGCTGGCCGGCCGACCGTATCGACACCAAGAACCCGCACCCGGCACGGGTGTACGACTACATCCTCGGCGGCAAGGACTACTACCCTCCCGACCGCGAGGCGGGCGACGCGATGGTGGAGGTGTGGCCGTCGATCGTGCCGCACATGCTGGAGAACCGGAAGTTCATGCACCGCGCCACGCGCTACCTGGCGCAGGAGGCGGGCATCCGGCAGTTCGTCGACATCGGCACCGGCATACCGACCCGGCCGAACGTGCACGAGGTCGCGCAGTCCATCGCCCCCGAGTCGCGGGTGGTGTACGTGGACAACGACCCGATCGTGCTCACGCTCTCGGCGGGCCTGTCCTCCAGCACTCCCGAGGGGCGGACCGAGTACATCGAGGCGGACATGCGGGACCCCGCCGCGATCCTCGGCTCGCCGCAGTTCCGCGAGACCATCGACCTCGGCAAGCCGGTGGGCCTGACGTTCATCGCGATCGTCCACCTGATCATGGACGAGGACGACCCGCTCGGCATCGTCCACCGCCTGCTGGACCCGCTGCCGTCCGGCAGCTACCTCGCGATGTCGATCGGCACGGACGACTTCGCGCCGGAGGAGGTCGGGCGCGTGAACGCCGAGTACACCGCGCGCGGCATGCCGATGCGGCTGCGGAATCTCAGCGAGGCGCAGGCGTACTTCGAGGGCCTGGAGCTGGTGGAGCCGGGCATCACGCAGGTGCACCGCTGGCGGCCGGACGACTCCGTCGACCCCGCGGTGCGGGACGAGCAGATCGCGATGTACGGAGCGGTCGCCCGTAAGCCCTGATCGCCTCCCGTTCCCCTGTGGCCTGGTCTCCGGTGACGCCGGAGGCCGGGCCGCGACGCGTTTCAGGGGGGCGCTGCCGCGTCCCGGACAGGGGGCAGTGCGGCAGTCCGGGAGCCGGGAGCCGGGAGCCCGACGTAATGACATTCGTTTCCATTAAGGTACGGTGGGGCCGGTCGCCGGGGCATCGGCGGCGGTCGTCCGGGCCGTCGCGGGCCCTCGCGAGTCCGCAACCGCCCTGGAGGCACCGTGTCCGCCCACTGCCGGCTCACCGGGCGCAAGCCCGGTTTCGGCAACGCCATCTCCCACTCCCATCGGCGCACACCGCGCCGCTTCGACCCCAATATCCAGCGCAAGCGCTACTGGCTGGCCTCCGAGGGCCGCTTCGTCCGGCTGACGCTCAGCACGAAGGGCATCAAGACCGTCGACCGGATCGGCGTCGAGGCGGCCGTCGCCCGGCTGCGCGCCCGCGGGGAGAAGGTCTGATGGCCAAGAAGAGCAAGATCGCGAAGAACGAGCAGCGTCAGGCGGTGGTCGCCCGATACGCGGCACGCCGGGCCGAGTTGAAGCGAATCATCGCCTCCCCCGCCACCACGCCCGGCGAACGTGCCTCCGCGCAGGCCGAGTTGGGCCGACAGCCGCGCGACGCGAGCGCCACCCGGGTTCGCAACCGGGACGCGGTGGACGGCCGCCCGCGCGGCTACTTCCGCGCCTTCGGCATCTCACGGGTCCGGCTGCGCGAGCAGGCGCACGCGGGGTTCCTGCCGGGCGTGCGCAAATCGAGCTGGTAGCTGTCCCTCCCTCGCGCCTCAGCTCAACTTCCGTGTGTCCAGGCGTAGATGGCGCGCTTGTAGGAGCTGGGCATGTTCAGCTCGGGGATGCTGTCGAGCGGGAAGAGCGCGGACTCCTTGTGCTCCTCGGCCGTCGGCGGCGGCTGGTCGGGCGGCAGCAGCGAACAGCCGTATGTGACGACCAGGACGCGACGGCCGGGCGCGGTCTCGTGGATCCACACCCCGTCGTCGATGAGGCCGTCGGCCTCGACCAGCCAGCCGGTCCTCTCCAGCACCTGGCGTTCGACGGCGGATTCGGGGCTGTCGTCGGGCCGTCGTCCGGTCTGCTCGGCGCCCGACTCCAGGTGCCCGCCGGGGAGTTCCCACTCCTCGCGGTCGTTCCTCGACAGCAGGACACGGCCACGCGCGTCGAGCACCACGGCCTTGACGGACACCGGCCACACAGGCGGCTGATACGGCATGGAAATCCTCATGGGGCGAAGGGACTTCGCGGGACCGTAGCACGCGGAGGTCAGCCGGTGTGATCGTCGTGCGGGGCCGCGCGGCCCGGACCCCGTGCCGCTCGGGCACGGGGTCCGGGCGCCGCCGGAGGCGGGCGCGGTCGAGGGCGGCGGGTCTCAGAAAGTGGCCGCCGGGTTGACCTCGGACTTGGTGATGCCCGTGCCGGGCACGTCCCACTTCGCGAAGATCTTCGTGTAGGTGCCGTCGGCGATCAGCTTGTTCACGGCGTCGCTGAGCGCCTTGCCGATCGGTGAGCCCTTCGCCGTCACGAATCCGACCGGCGTGGTGCTGATCTGGCCGAGGTACTTCGTGTGGGGCACATGCGTGGCGTCGTACTTCAGTGCCAGCGTCGGGCCGAAGTAGATGTCCACCTTGCCGTTCGCCAGCCCCAGGAAGATGGGGGCGGAGTCGGTGAAGTACTGCACCTTGTACGGCTTCTTCCCGGCGCCCGAGCACTTCGAGGCGCCGTCGGTGAGGATCTGCTGGAAGGTGGAGCCGGGGCTGGTCGCCACGGTCAGCCCGCAGAGGTCGGTGAGCTGGGTGACCGAGTCGACGGGCACGTCCTCGGCGCCGAGGAAGGACTGGCCGTCGTTGAGGTAGGTCGCGAAGTCCACGACCTCCACGCGGGCCTTGGTGACACCGAAGTTGTCCTGGCCGACGTCGTACCGGCCGTTCTGCACACCGGGGATGACGGTCGGGAAGGTGCCGTACTGCACCTTCCACGTGATGCCGAGCACCTTGCCGACGGCGTTGCGCAGGTCGACGTCGAGGCCGATGGGCGTGCCGTCCTCGCTCTCGCCGCCGTGCGGGAGGCCGGTGACGCCCGGCGCGCGGGTGGTGCCCAGGGTGAGCGTGCCGCTGCTCTTCGCCGCGGCGGGCAGCTCCGCCGTCAGCGCGGGGTCGGCCGCGATGCCCGAGACGACGTCCTCGGTCGGGATGGCGGTCGATCCGGCCGACGCGGACGACGACGAGGTGGCGCCGGCTGCCCGGGACTTCGGCGTGCCCGAGTCGTCGGACGAGTCACCGCAGGCGGTCAGCAGGGCGAGGCCGATGACGGCGGCGAGCGTGGCGGCGGCCGGCCGCGGGAGACGGCGGGCGGGGCGTCTTTCGGTGGTCACGGGGGTGCCTTTCGCAGCGGGGTCGAGACGAGTGCGGGCAGGTGTGTGCGCGGCCTGGCGTGAACCGCGCGACGGCGAGCGTCAATTGGAGGAGTGCGGGGGCGATGCGGGACCGGCGCTACAGGACGGCCGCGAGGAAGGACCGCGCCCGGGGGTGGCGGGGGTCGGCGAGGACGTCGGCGGGCGGCCCCGACTCGATGATCCGGCCGCCGTCGAGGAAGGCGACGGTGTCGGCGACCTCGCGGGCGAAGCCGATTTCGTGGGTGACGACGATCATCGTCATCCCGCTCACCGCGAGGTCCTTCATCACGGCGAGGACGTCGCCGACGAGTTCGGGGTCGAGGGCGCTGGTGGGCTCGTCGAAGAGCAGCAGTCTCGGCTCCATCGCGAGCGCGCGGGCGATGGCGACGCGTTGCTGCTGACCGCCGGACATCTGCCGGGGGTAGGAGTCCTCGCGTCCGCCGAGCCCCACCTGTTCCAGCAGGGCGCGCGCCCGGACCGCCGCCTGTTTGCGCGGCACGCCGCGCACCGCGACCGGCGCTTCCGTGATGTTCTCCAGCACCGTCATGTGCGGAAAGAGGTTGAACTGCTGGAAGACCATGCCGACATGGGCGCGCTGCCGGGTGATCGAGCGGGCGCGCAGTTCGTGCAGTCGGCCGCGGCCCGGCCGGTAGCCGACGATGTCGCCGCCGACCTCGACGAAGCCCGCGTCGGGCCGCTCCAGGTGGTTGACGCAGCGCAGCAGCGTGGATTTCCCGGAGCCGGAGGGGCCGAGCAGGACGGTCACCTCGCCCTCGTGGACATCCATGTCGACGCTGTCGAGGACGAGTTGCGTGCCGAAGCTCTTGCGCAGGCCGCGGATCCTGACCAGCGGGCGTCCGTCGTCGGTCATGACAGACCCGCCAGGTCGGTCCTGGTCCGGCCGAACACGGGGATGTTGGCGCGGGTGACCTCCCAGAAGCCGCGCTTGGGACCACCGCCGCCACCGCGACCGCTGCCGCGCGCGTAGTACCGCTCGACGTAGAACTGGCCGATCGACAGCAGCGTGGTGAGGATGACGTACCAGACGGTGGCCACCAGCAGCAGCGGCATGATGAGGAAGTTCTGGTTGTAGATCAACTGGGCCGAATACAGCAGGTCCTGGACGGCGATGACGCTCACGATGGAGGTCGCCTTCAGCATGCCGATCAGCAGGTTGCCGGAGGCGGGGATGATCGCGGGCATGGCCTGCGGGAGCACGATCTTGCGGAAGATCCGGCCGTTGCCGAGGCCGAGCGCCTGCGCGGCCTCGCTCTGTCCCGGGTCGACGGACAGGATGCCGCCCCTGACGATCTCGGAGGAGAAGGCGGCCACGTCGAGGGTGAGGCCGACGTAGGCGGCGAGGATGCCGCTGAACAGGTGGGCGGTCTTGACGGTGACGAATTCGTGGCCGAAGGGGATGCCGAGCGATATCCGCGGGTACAGCGAGGCGAGTTCGTACCAGAAGAGGAGTTGCACCAGCGGCGGCACCGAGCGCAGCAGCCAGACGTAGCCGAAGCTCAGGGCGCGCAGGACGGGGTTGCGGGACAGGCGCATCGCGGCGATGCCGATGCCGAGGAGGTAGCCGCTGGCCATGACGGCGCCCGTCAGCCACAGCGTGAGTTCCAGGCCGTGCAGGATCGATCCGCGCAGGAAGTAGTCGCCGACGGTGCCCCATTGGAACCGCTTGTTGGTCAGCAGGGTGTGCACCAGCATGGCGAACAGCACCAACAGGACCAGCGCGGAGACCCATTGGCCCGGCCTGCGCAGTGGTACGAGCCTGGCGGCGAGCAATTCGTCGTCCGTGGGGCGGCGGTCGAGGGCGCGCGGCGCGCGGGTCTTCCCCGGTTCGGCCGGTGGTGGGGGGTCTTCGGGCACAGCGCGTAGGCGCTGGAAGGTGTCCTGGTGCTCCATGATCGGTGCTTCCCGTCTGGATGTGCGGTCGCGGCAGCGCGCGTACGGCGTCAACGGCCCCGTGCTGCGGGCGGGTTGACGTCGGGAAACGGCGGCGGGGAGGGCGAGCGCGCGGGGGTGTGCGGGGGTGTGCGGGCGCGCGTCGGCGAACGGCTACGCGCCGCCGTGCGGGAAGCGGGGTCGACGTCCCGACGGGACGTGCGGACCTGCGGGCTCCTGGACGGTCAGCGGGCCGGGAGGGTTTCCGGACACAGGGCGCTGCTCACGCGCAGCAGGTCGACGTGGCGCCTGGCCACGTGGAGCTGGAAGGACCCGCCGGGGCGGGGTGTGCCGCCGCTGTCGTGTGCGCCGCGCATGCCCGTCCCCTCTCTCGCGTCGGTCCTGCCGGAAAACAGCAATCACGGTAACCGGCCCGTGCCGTGGGGACAATGCCCGCGCGAGTGACGGAGATCGCACGCGGGACACGCATGAAGCGCCGTCCCGTACGGCCGACCCGGCGTTATCCGGCGTCCGGCGCCCCGAACGTCCGCAGTCCGGCGTCGATGAGGTTCGCGGCACGGTGAACGTCGACGGTGACCGCGTCCCGCACCTGGCCGGGCGTCCGGGTCCCGTCGAGGTGGCGGCCGAGGCTGCGGAACTGCACGGGCCACAGCCCGAGCAGTGCGGTGGCCGTGATCTGCGGCTCCGGGTCGCCGGGCTCCGCGCCGGTCCTGCGGGCGAGCAGTCCTGCGGTGACGGCGACGAGTTCGTCGCGGATCTCCCGTTGCTGGGCGCGCAGCGAGGGGGTCGAGTGGATGAGCGCGCCGAAGCGACGGAAGTCCGCGGCGGCGCCGGCCCGGTCGTCCTGGGCGGCGAGCCAGGAGGTGACGCTCGCCAACTCGTCGGCCAGGACCCGCAGCGCCGCCGCGACCGGTGAGAAGCCGGGCGCGGGGTCGGAGAGCGCCACTTCCAGCGAGGCCGCGGTCGCCTGCGGCAGGTCCAGGATCAGCGATTCCTTGGTCGGGAAGTAGTTGAAGACCGTCTTCTCCGACACCCCGCACGCCTCGGCGATTTCGGCGACCCGTACGGCGTCGAAGCCGCGCTCCACGAACATCCGCGTCGCCGCGTCGGAGAGCTGCTGCCGCATCAGGCGCTTCTTGCGCTCGCGCAGCCCCTCACCCTCGGGCTCCCCCGCGGCGGGCGCGCGCAGCACCGTCCAGTTCACCGTGCCCCTGCTCATGTGCACAGCATAGTGCGGGAGCATAATTTATTCTGCTACTGTAAATTTACAGTGACGGTAACTAAGGGGAGGCGCATCACCATGAAGACCTGGCAACTGGTCAACATCCTTCTGTCGGCCGCGGTCTCGGGGATGTTCTGGGGTCCCTGGCTCGCCCTCACCCGGTCCATGCCGCGCTTCGAGCCGGACTTCATGCTGCCGCTCGTGCGGAGGCTGAGCCGGAACATGGCCCAGGTGATGACCGTGCTCATGCCCGCGGCGCTGCTGTCCGCGGTTCCCGTCCTGGTGCTGTCCTACGACGGGCACCGCCGCACGTTCTTCCTCACATTGGCGGCACTCGCGCTGTTCGTCGTCGCCCTGGTGGTGACGGCAGCCGTCGAGGTCCCGATCGTCACGCGCATCGGGAGCTGGACGGTCGACACCCTTCCCGACGACTGGCAGGAGCTCCGGGACCGCTGGGGCCGCTTCCACCTCGTACGCATAGGCGCGTCGGTGACCGGGGTCGCTCTCGTACTGGTCGCCGCGGTCTACTGAGCGCTCGTTCTCGGTACGGCACGCCGGTTCTGGCCGAGCGCCGCCGGTCGAGTGTCGAAGTCTTCGCCCGGCTCATCGACCGGCTGCCCCCCGACGAGGCGGCGGCGCTGGCCGCCGCCGTCCCCGCGCTCGAACGCCTCCGCGCCCTGGACGACGCGCAGCGCGAGCCCGGCCCCGCCTGACCGGCGTCAGCGGCGTCAGCGGCGTCAGCGGCGTCAGCGGCGGTGGAGCGTCTGCACCGCCTCGATCAGCACCTTCGGGTCGTGGCCGCCCTTGTGGACGGGCGGGGGCTGCCGCTCGAGACCGAGCAGTCCCGCCACGGCGGTCCACGCGGTGCGCACCGAGTACTCCACGGTGAAGACGACGTCGTCGGGCACTTCCGCGTACTGCCCGATGAAGGCCAGGTTGGTGGAACCCTCGGGGACCACCTGGGGGCGGTCGCCCGCGGAGCGGACCAGGAACTGGCTGGTGATGTACGGCATCATCGCCGGGATCACGATCGAGTCGTCCAGGATGCGCGGGCGCTCGGCGAACCGCAGGTGCTGAAGGACCTCGTCCAGGATCTCGCGGCCGGTGCACCGCGCCATCGGCTTGCCGACGAAGTCGCCCTCCCGGTCGGGGAAGAGCGCGTAACCCCACCAGACGTACGTGTCCTCGGGCTGCTCACGGAAGTGCGGCTGGTGGTTGAGGACGATGGTCAGCAGCCACGTGGAGTCCTTGAACGTGATCAGGCCGCCCTTGCCCGCCTCGCTGCCGCTGAACTCCTCCATCAGCTCGAAGAAGAGCGGGTCCTTGGTCGTGACCGTGAACGACTCCCAGGTGGAGTCCTTGACGGAGGAGTCGAACACCTTCGGGTCGCCGAGCCCGCGGCGCTTGGCGGCCAGCGTCTCCCACAGCGCCCAGGACCCGGCGGTGCTCGTGGTGTCCAGGACGGGCACGGTGTCGGTGTCGCCGAGGGTGGAGTTCGCGGTCATCGAACCGTTGGTGACCATCACCAGGTCGTCGGGGCCGACCGCCGTCTCCTCGGTCGCGCCGCCGCGCACCCAGGTGATGGCCTCCACGGTGAGCTCGTCGCCCGGCGCGAGCCGCAGATCGGTGACGCGGGTGCCCAACTGCACGACGACGCCCTGGTCGGCGAGCCACTTCATCAGTGGGCGCACGATCGAGTCGAACTGGTTGAACCGCGTGCGGTAGATCCCCGACATGCTGTCGAAGGTCTTGAACAGGTGCACGAAGCGGTTCAGATAGCGGCGGAACTCGATCGCGCTGTGCCAGGGCTCGAAGGCGAAGGTGGTGCACCACATCGCCCAGAAGTTGGTGTGGAAGAACTCCTCGTGGAAGCAGTCCGCGATGCGCTTGCCGTCCAGCAGCTTCTCCGGGGTCGCCACGCACGCCACCAACTCCAGCCGGTCGCGCTCGGAGAAGGTCATCGAGTGCGCGTCGATCACCTTCCCTTCCGCGTCCACCAGCCGGGCGTGGTCGTTCCAGGCGAAGTCCTCGTGGAAGGCGAAGGTGTCCTCGGTGACGGACTTGGTGGGGTCGTCGAGGGAGGGGACGGAGGACAGCAGGTCATAGGTGCAGTCGAAGTGCACCTCGAACATCCGGCCGCCGCGCATGGTGTAGCCGCTCTCGGGCGTGCCCGCCGCGTCCAGGCTGCCGCCCTCGCGGTCCTGCTCCTCCAGGATCACGATGTCGGAGCCCGTGAATCCGCCCTCGCGGATCAGGAACGCCGCCGCCGAGAGCGACGCGATTCCGCTTCCCACCAGATATGCCTTGGCCACAGCCACTCCTCGATCGGTGTCGTTCGTTACGTCGGAACGTTCGGTGCGTCGGTGTTGGTCAGTGCGTCGGTGTTGGTCGGTGCGTCGCGCAGGTACGTCGGAGCAGGTACGCCGGGCACGTCACGGCCTCAGAGGCGGGCCCCGGTCAGGTGGGCGTAGACGACGACATTGCCCAGGTACTGCTGCCGCTTCTTGTCGAATCCGCCGCCGCAGGTGATCAGGCGCAGCTCCGGCCGGGAGGCGGGGCCGTAGACCTTGTTGTTCGGGAAGTCCTTGGCCGCGTAGACCTCGATGGCGTCGATCGTGAACAGGGCGGTACGGCCGTCCTGGCGGTCCACCTCGACGGCGGCGCCCTTCTTGAGCGCGCCGAGGTTGTAGAAGACGGCGGAGCCCTGCCGGGTGTCGACGTGACCGGCGAGGATCGCGGTGCCGACGGCTCCGGGCGCCGTACCGCCCCGGTACCAGCCCGCCAGATTCCGGTTGTCGTCCGGCGGCGCGTCGAGGTGGCCGTCCTGTCGCAGGTCGAGGCCGGTCACCGGGGCGTCGAGGCGGATGGAGGGAATCCGGACCTCGGTCGGCACCGAGGGCGGCAGCACCGTGATCGCCGGGACGCCGGGCCGCGTCGGCGCGGGGCTCGGCGTGTCGTCCTGCGCCGCGAACGCCTGGGCTGCGCCCGGCTGCGGCGGGGGCGTCTGCGACTGGGCACCGTTGCTGATCAGGGTGATCCCAACGGACACCGCGACCGTCGTCAGCACGGTCAGCGCGATACGGCGGAGCAGGCCGCTGCCTGCGGGGGCGTTGTGGTCCACGGGGTCTGCCTGTCTGACGTCACGTACGGGTGAGGCGGCTCGGGCTGCCGAAAGACGCGGCCTGCCGGGGGAAGCGGCCAATCGGATGACGCGGCGAGAAGGCGCCGGGGCGCGGCCCCGCACCGCGCGGTACGACCACGGGGTACGGGGCACGGGTGCGACCGCGGCGGGCCGGCGAGGCCGTGACGGCCGGTGACCAGGACCGCGTCAGGGCTGCGTCAGGGCTGCGCGCCCCGCGTCGGCGACCTCGCGTTGGACCTTCGTCAGACCTGGCCACCGGCGCGGCGGCGGCGCAGTACGAGGGTGCCCGCGCCGACGACACCGAGCAGACCGGCGCCGAGCGCGATCTCGGTGGTGTTGCCGCCCTCGCTCGTGCTGCCGATGCCGGTGTGCACGGTGCCGGACGGGACCTTGGCGTCCGGGCAGACGCGCGAGGCGTCGGAGGCCGTGACGTTGACCTGGTTCTCCAGCGCGGAGAGGTTGTCCTGCTCGGCGGTGCCGGGGTGGCCGCCCGCCGCGACCTGCTTCTTGTAGTCCGCCAGCGCGGCGTCGTAGTCGGCCTGCGCCTTGTCGGCGGCGGCCACCGCCTTGGTGCACTCGGCCGTGGTCTGCGGCAGCGCGGCGGCGTGAGCGGCAGGAGCGGCCAGCGCGATGCTCGCACCGAGAACGGCGGTGCCCAGAAGCGTGTTGATCGAACGCATGAGTGATCCTCCAGCGAGTCCGGACGCGGATGCCGGTGCACCGCAACGGGGGAAATCCGTGCTCGCCCTTCCGAGGCAACCCGGCGGCCGGGCACCGCGCCTGCTGACAACCCGTCACTTCTGGCGGCATCCGGCAGCGTGTCGCGCTCGACATGCGGCAATTCCACAGGTCAGCGTGGTATCGCGGCTCCGCCCGACGCTCCGTCACTCGGATCGCCGAATGGGTGAGTCCGCGCGGGCACGCGTCCGGCCTCGTATCCAGGCGGCATCCGACCCCGTACCCGAGCCCGCACCCGGCCGTGAGCCCGGCCTCCGCTCCCGGCGCATGCGACCGCCGGTCGGATCCAGCCGCGCCGGGTCGCGACCACCCCGGCCTGGAAGCGGTTGGTGACCCCGAGACGTCCGTCCAGGCCGCTCATCCGGCGGCGCATCGTACGGATGGACCAGCCGAGCTGACGGGCGATGGCCTCGTCCTTCAGGGCCGCCGACCAGCAGCGACAGCACCAGCCGGTCCTCCCCGGCCGGCGGGTCCTCGGCCGGGGCGTTCAGCGGGGCGGCCCGCTGCCAGCACAGCTGCCAGTAGTCGGCTACCAGCGGCTGGACTCCGTCGGCGGCTGGACCACCACCGACGGCGGCGGGCACTGGAAGGGGCTGCGCAAGGACGACGTCTACCGCGCCGTCGTGGCCGATCCGAACCGGCGCGGCCGGATCTGGCGCGGCGGCTACGGCGGCGTCTTCTGCTCCGACGACTTCGGCGTCACGCTCACCAAGGCGGCGGGCGTCGAGGCGAGGAAGGCGTCGCGCAGGGCCGCGAGGCGGTCCCGCGGCAGCCCGGCGGGGGCGAAGAAGGCGTGGCCAAGGTCCAGCACGGCGCTCAGCGCGTGCAGGGCGTCCAGCCGCGGGCCGGGGAGCGGGGTTCAACGTGTCGGCGATGTGGCGGCACCTGGAGGCGCGGGCGCTACGGGAGGGACCCGCCGCTCCCCCGTTGGCGCCGGTTCCGCAACGCCGACAGCCGCGCCTCCGCGCAGGGCGGGGCACGGCTGTCGGTCCGTCAAGTCACCGCTACAGAAGGGGCGTTCAGGACACGGAGTCCCGTTCGCGATCCGTCGTGAAGTCGGCGTGCAGCCTGCGGGTGTGGTCCACCGTGCGGGCCGGGCCGGTCAGGGCGCAGACGACGGTGAGCCGCAGATCGGTGGAGGAGGCGCCGAGCCGCAGCTCCAACTCCCCCGGTTCCACGACGCGTCGGCCGTCGCGGCCGGTGAACGCGGCCAGGTCGGCGGGCACGGTGACCTCGACGCGGGCCGACTCGCCGGGCGCGAGGGCGACCCGGTGGTAGCCGACCAGTCGCTGCACGGGCTGCACGACCGAGGCGACCGGGTCGTGGAGGTAGAGCTGGACGACCTCGGTGCCGTCCCGACGACCGGTGTTGCGCACGGTGAAGGCGAGCGCGATCTCCCCGTCCGTCCCGGTGTGCAGGCGCGGCACGTCCAGGTCCGTCCACTGGAATCGGGTGTACGTCAGCCCGTGACCGAAGGCGAAGGCCGCGGTGGGGTCGATGCTGGAGACCTCGCTGGCCTTGCCGAGCCGCGCCGCCAGATACGTGGACGGCTGGACGCCGGGGCGGCGCGGGACGCTGACGGGCAGTCGGCCGGAGGGCTCGACCCGGCCGCTGAGGATTCCGGCGACAGCGGCGGTGCCCTCCTCGCCGGGGAAGAAGGACTGCACGACGGCGGCGGCCTCGGTGGCGGCGCGGCCGAGCGCGTAGGGCCGCCCGGCCAGCAGGGTGACGATCAACGGGGTGCCGGTGCCCGCGAGCGTGTCCAGCAGGGTGTCGAGGAGCTGCTGCTGCACGCCGGGCAGCGTCAGCGACTCCGCGTCGCAGCCCTCGCCGCTGGTGCCGCGTCCGAACAGGCCCGCCCGGTCGCCGAGGGCGAGGACGACGGCGTCCGCGCCGCGTGCCACCCGGACCGCCTCGGCGAAGCCGTCGGTGTCCGCGCCGTCGATGCTCGCGCCGAGCGCCGAGACGATCCGCGCGCCGGGGAATTCGGCGACCAACGCCTCGCGCAGGGTGGGCAGTTCGATGCCGAGCGGGGTGTCGGGGTGCTGTCCGCCGACGTGTACGGGGAAGGCGTAGCAGCCCAGCACGGCGGTGGGGGTGTGGGCGTTGGGGCCGATGACGGCGATGGTCGCGGGGCGGTCCAGCGGCAGGGTGTCGCCGTCGTTGCGCAGCAGGACGACGCTCTGCTCGGCGACCTGCCGGGCGATGGCGCGGTTGGCGGGCGGGTCGAGGTCGACCCGGCCGCGCAGCGCCTCGGTGTCGATCCCGGCGTCGGTGAGGTCGGCCGTACCGTCGACGGAGGCTGTGCCGTCGACGGAGGCCGTGCCAAGGCCCTTGAGGGCGGCGGGAGTCGGGTCCCAGTCGGCGTCGAGGAGTCCGAGCTGTGCCTTCTGGATCAGCACCCGGCGTACCGCGCGGTCGACGAGGGCTTCGGGCACCTTCCCGTCGGCGACGGCCTTGAGCAGGGGTTCGCCGTACGCCTTCACGGTGGGCAGTTCGACGTCCACGCCGGCCGCGAGGGCGGCGCCCGCCGCTTCGCCGAGGGTGCCCGCCACGCCGTGCAGCGTCTGGAGGAAGGCGATGCCGAAGTAGTCGGCGACCACGGTGCCGGTGAACCCCCAGGTGTCCCGCAGGAGTCCGGTCAGCAGAAGTTCGTCGGCGGCGGAGGGGACGCCGTCGGTGTCGGTGTAGGCGTGCATGACCGAGCGCACCCCGCTCTCCCGGATCGCCATCTCGAACGGCGGCAGGATCACGTCGGCGCGCTCCCGTACGCCCATACCGACCGGGGCGAGATTGCGGCCCGCGGTGGAGGCGGAGTAGCCCGCGAAGTGCTTGAGGGTGGCGACGACTCCGGCGGACTCCAGGCCCTGGACGTAGGCGGTGCCGAGGGTCCCGACGAGGTACGGGTCCTCTCCGATCGTCTCCTCGACGCGGCCCCAGCGGGCGTCGCGCACCACGTCGAGGACCGGGGCCAGGCCCTGGTGCACGCCGACCGAGCGCATGTCGTCGCCGATGGCGCGGGCCATGCGGCGGATCAGCGCGCGGTCGAAGGTGGCGCCCCAGGCCAGCGGTACGGGGTAGGCGGTGGCGCCCCAGGCGGCGAAACCGGCCAGGCACTCCTCGTGGGCGAGCGCGGGGATGCCGAAGCGGTTGGCCCCGGCGATGGCGCGCTGGGTGCGCAGCAGCGACAGCGCGCCGAGCGCGGGGTCGACCGGCGCGGTCCCGAACGACCGGGTGAGCTGCCCGAGTCCTTGCGGCAGCAGCGCCTCCAGGTCGACCGGCGCTTCCATCTCGTGCTGGAACGGGGCGACTTCGCCGCCGTCGTCGGACGCTCCGACCCAGACGCCGACGAGTTGCGCGGCCTTCTCCCGCAAGGTCATCGCGGAGATCAGCGCGTCGGCCCGCAGTTCGGGGGCCAGGTCGGGGTCGCGCCAGGGTTCGGTGACGGGTTCTGTCTCTTCGACCACGGTGTCGGTCACTTTCCTCCGACGCCCATGAGGCCCTGGACCAGGGCGCGCCGGGCGAACAGGTAGACGATGAAGATGGGCAGCATCGACAGCACCACCGCGGCCAGCAGGCCGGGGACGTCGATGCCGTGCTCTGTCTGGAAGTTGTAGAGGCCGAGGGTGATGACCTTGGACGAGTCGGACTGCGTCAGGACCAGCGGGAACAGGAAGCCGTTCCAGGACTGGAGCGCGGAGAAGACCACGATGGTGGACAGGCCGCCCTTGGACAGCGGCAGCACGAGCTGGAAGAAGACCCGCCAGGGCGCGGCGCCGTCCATCGCCATGGCCTCGTAGAGGTCGGGGGTGATGTCGCGCATGACGCCGGACAGGATCAGCGCGCACACCGGCATGGAGAACGCGGCGGTCGGCAGGATGACGCCGATGAGGTTGTCGTAGAGACCGGCCTTGGTGATGACGTAGAACATCGGCACGATCACGGCCTGCGCGGGGATGGCCAGGCCCAGCAGGAAGACCCGGAAGACGCCGGTGGTGAGGCGCCCTCGGCCGCGGACGATCGCGTACGCCAGCGGCGGCACGAGCAGCAGCACGATGGCGACGACGGCGAGGGTGACCAGCAGGGTGTTGAGGAAGTACTGGCCGAAGCCGTTGTGGAAGTCCTGCGTGTAGTTCTTCAGCGTGAAGTGGCGGGGGAAGCCCAGCGGGCCGCTCTTGAAGTAGTCGCTGCGGCTCTGGAGGGTCGCGGCGAGCATCACGTACAGCGGCAGGCCCACGAGGAAGAGCCAGACCAGGGAGCCGAGCCCGGCCAGGTAGTTGGGGCGGCGGCGGTTGGTTCGGCGTGTCATCACAGGCCCTCCGCCGAGCTGCGCATCTTGTCGTATCCGGAGACCTTGACGACGATCAGCGAGACGATCGTGGCGATCACGACGAGGACCAGGGCGATGGCGGAACCGCCGCCGAAGTCGAAGCTCTTGAACGCCTTTTGGTACATGTAGTAGGCGCTGATGGTGGTGTCGGTGCCGGGGCCGCCCTGGGTGAGGATCAGCACGGTGTCGAAGGTGGTGAGGCCGCCGACGACCATCAGGATCATCGAGGTGATCATGGTGTTGCGCAGTTGCGGCAGGGTGATGTGCCAGAACTGCCGGATGGTTCCCGCGCCGTCGATGGCCGCCGCCTGGTAGAGCACGGGCGGGACGGCGCGCGCGGCGCCCTGGTAGATCAGGGTGTGGAACGGGGTGTACTGCCAGGCGCCGACGAAGACGAGCACGCCGATGGCGCCGGACCGCATGCCGAGCAGATTTCCGTCCCCGAAGAGCCATCTGGCCTGTGCGGGCACACCGAAGTTGGGGTCGAGCATCGCCCGCCACAGGACCGAGATCGCGGTGGCCGACAGCAGCAGCGGGATGAAGTAGACCGCCGAGAGGATCGCGCGGTTGCGCTGGTGGCCCGCGGCCCAGACGCCGAGCAGCAGGCTCAGCGGTGTCTGGATCACGACGCCGAGCACCGTGATCAGCGCGCTGAGCCACAGGCTCTGGATCATGGTGTGGTCGTGGATCAGCGCCTTCCAGTTGGCCACGCCCGCCCACTGGGGTGAGCCGAGTCCGTCCCAGCTCGTGAAGGACAGCACGGCGACCAGCAGCAGCGGAACGACGGCGAAGCAGACGAAGAACAAGGTGGCGGGAACCGCCCAGGCCAGACCTGGGCGGGTCACCGCGGAGCCGGAGCGGCGGCTCATCCCGGCCCGGTGGGCCGTGCCGCTCCGTGCCGCAGGGGGCGATGTGGTGATCATGTGGAGGGTTCCCTGGTCAGGACGACGGCAGGGCCTGCATGGCCTTGATGAACCCGTCGGCGTCGAGCTTGCCGTCGAAGAACTGCTGGACCGCCGTGTGCATCGCGGTGCTCGCCGACTGCGGGTACGCCTGGTCCCAGGAGAGCTGGAAGGACTTCGCGTCCTTGACCAGGTTGTACTGGTACTTGGAGTAGGCGGGATCGGCCGAGGTGTCGAGGAACTTCTCGGTGTTCCTCGTCGTCGGCAGATTGCCGATGCCGAGCTGTGCCTGCACGAATTCGTCGCTGTACTGGAGCTTGAGGAATTCGGCTATCGCGTCCGGGTACTTGGTCTTCTTCAGCACCGAGTAGAAGTTGTTGGTGTTGCCCACCACGTCGGTCGGGTCGCCGACGCCGCCGGTCACGGTCGGGAAGGTGCTGAAGCCGAGGTCGTTCTTGGCGAAGTCGGCGTTGGCGTCCTGCTGGGTGGAGTAGTACCAGGAGCCCATCAGCTCGAACCCGGCCTTGCCGGTGGCGACCAGGGCCGCGGAGCCGTTGTCGGTGAACTTCACCGAGTCGTAGTTGGTGCCGAAGGCACCGGCGTCGACCAGCTCCTTGAGCATCGACAGCGCCTTCTTGCTGTCGGCGCTGGCCCAGGCGCTCTTGTCGCCCGCGAGCGCCTTCTCGAACAGGCCGGGGCCCGCGACGCGGTCGTAGACGTACTCGTACCACATCAGGGTCGGCCACTGGTCGCCGCCGCCGAGCGCGATCGGGGTGATGTGCTTGGACTTCAGGACCTTGACCGCGTTGAGCAGGTCGTCCCACGTCTTGGGCTCGGTCAGGCCCGCGTCGGCCAGCACCTTCTTGTTGTTGAAGAGCAGGACGGGCTGGGTGCCGCGCATCGGGATGCCGTAGGGCTTGCCGTCCACCTTGGCGCTGTCGAACACCGACGTCAGGAAGTTGTTCTTGAGCCCCGGGTCCTTGGCGATCATCTCGTCCAGCGGCAGCAGAAGCCCCTTTTTGACGAAGGGGGCGATGCTGCCGCCGCCCCAGTTGAAGAAGACGTCGGGCGCCTGCTTGGTGCTGATGAGCGTCTGCAGCTTCTGCTGGTAATCCGCGCCGGGGATGGTGTCGAGGACCGCCTTGACCTTGGACGTCTTGTTGAACGTCGCGACGATCTGCTTCTCGACCTTGTTGGTCGCGTCCCCGTAGACCAGCACGTGGAACGAGCCGGCGCCGCCCGAGTCACCGCCGCTGCTGCCGCCACAGGCGGCCAGGGACATTCCGAGCACGAGCGCCACGCCGCCGGCCAGGGCTCTGGCGGTCGCGGCGCGGGAGAGCAATGCGCGCTTCTTCATCGGTCCAGCCTTTCGAAAGATTCGGCATTATCGCCGAAATTTGCTGCGCGCTGTGACGGTAAAGTGCGCCCGGAGAGGGGGTCAAGGCTCGCGTCACGGGTTACCAAAGCGTGACCCAACACCCGATCGGGCCACCGAACTGACGCGGTGTCGGCTTCGACAGTTTCGAGAAAGATGTCGGAACACGGGACGAGACCGGCGAGCGGGGCCGACGGCGGGCCGGACGCGGGGGCGGCCCTGCCGCACCGTTTCAATGACGTTTCAATTCCGCACCGCGACAATGCGAATCCTTGGCCGAAGGATGTATTGACCCCCAGCTCAATCGCGCCATAGGTTCAGCGGCGCCGAATTGAATCGTTCTTAGTGGTGCGGGCTGCGGGACGCGGCTCGTGGAACACCTGGAGCCCTCTTGTCCTCTGCGCATCCCCTCCGTGGCACGCTCTCCCGACGGTCGGTCCGCATCGCGCAGGCCGTCGCCGTCGTCGGCGCGCTCACCGCGACCATGGCCCTGTCGGGGCCGGCCTCCGCCAACTCCCCCCACTCCGCCTCCTGGCGGAAGTACGTACGGGCACCGTCGAGCCGCGAGGTGCGGCCGGTCGCCGTGACGGCCACCACCGGCGACGTCGCCCACCCTCAGGGCGTCCTCGGCAAGGGCACCGCCACCCTCAACAGGCCCGCCCCCAAGCCCAAGCCGACGTGGCCGGCCGACACCACGGCCGCCGCCTCCTCGTACCACGACGGCAACAACGGCAACGACGGCAAGCCCCGTACCTACGTGCCGGGCAACGCGGTCGACGGCGACACCGACACGTTCTGGAACGACGCGAACGCGGCCACGTATCCCGCCTGGCTGGAGATCACCAGCCCCACCCCGGTCACGCTCCCCGGCATCACGGTGCTGTCCAACAGCGACGGCGTCCCGCAGGACTTCACCGTCGAGACCTGGGACGGCTCGGCCTGGACCACCCGCGCCACCGTCACCGGCAACTCCGACGTGCGGCGCGCGGTCGCCTTCTCCTCGTCCGTGACCACCGCGCGGGTGCGGATCACCGTGACCAAGGACCAGTCCTCGGGCAAGGGCGAGTACACCAGGATCAACGAGGTGTGGCCGGGGCTGGTCGCCGCCGAGCCGGTGCCCAGCGTCACGCTCGACTTCGGCAAGGTCGTCTCCGGCTACCCCCGGATCAGCTTCGCGGGCGCCTCGGACAACAGCCCCGGCGTGCGGGTGGCCTTCTCCGAGACGCTCGACTATCTCACCGACCGCTCCGACTACACGCGCTCCGACGTCTCCGGCGGCCCCGGCACCGATCAGTACGCGGTCCCCCGGCAGGGCGGGATCTGGACCGACCACAAGAGCTGCCTGAGCGGTACGAAGGTGTGCGCCGACGGTCTGCACGGCTTCCGCTACATGAGGATCAGCCTGGACGCGCTCCCCTCCGACGCGCCGCTCGCGCAGCCGTCGGGCACCGTGCGGATCGACGGTGTCTCGCTCGACTTCACCCCGTTCCTCGGCACGCCGGACTCCTACACCGGCTGGTTCGAGTCCTCGGACGCCGAGCTGAACCAGTACTGGTACGACGCCTCGTACACCAACGAACTGGTCACCGACACCTTCCGGTCGGACGACGTCGACCCGCGCAACGCCGACAGCCCGACGCTGGACGGCAAGCTCGTGCTGCACGACGGCGCCAAGCGCGACCGCGACCCGTACGTGGGCGATGTCGCGGTCTCCGGCCGCACCACGTATCTGACCCATGACGCGGCGGTCGCCGCCAAGAACGTGCTGGCCGACCTCGCCGACCACCAGCGCGGCGACGGCTGGATACCGCCCGCCTCGATCAACACCTACACGCTCCCGCTGTTCGACTACCCGCTGTGGTGGGTGACCAGTAGCTGGGACTACGTGCTGTACACCGGCGACACGGCCTACGCCCGCGACTACTACGCCAACCTGGTCAAGACGCTGGACAGTTGGTACCCGAGCGTCACCGACGCCAACGGCCTGCTGTCCAAGGGCCTGAACGGCACCGGCGGTTACGGCGACTACGCCTTCCTGCCCCGCAGCGGCGAGGTCACCTACTACAACACCCTCTACGTCCAGGCGCTCAAGGACGCTGCGGCGCTGGCGACGTCACTGGGCCACGGCGCGGACGCCGACCGCTGGCAGAAGCGCGCCGCCACCGTGAGCACGGCGATCAACACCCGTCTGTGGGACAGCGCCGCGGGCGCCTATCTCGACTCGGCGACCGGCGCGGTACGGCACGGGCAGGACGGCAACGGCCTGGCCGTGGTCGCCGGGGTCGCCGACCCGACGCGCGCCGCCTCGGCGCTCGACCACCTGTCCCGGACCACCGCCCAGCCGTACGGCAACGCCTTCATGGACGACAACACCCTGGTCCCGGACGGCTCCCAGCGGGTCTACGCCTTCACCTCGTACCCCGAGATCCAGGCCCGTTTCCTGGCGGGCAAGGCCGACTCCGCCATCGACGAGATCAAGCGGCTGTACGGCTGGATGGCAGGTCACGGGCCCGGCATCACCGACTGGGAGGGCATCGGCCCGGGCGGTTCGATGTACGAGGGCGGCTTCACCTCGGCGGCGCACGGCTGGTCGACCGGGGTGGTCCCGGCACTGACCAACGACCTGCTCGGCGCGACGCCCGTCACTCCCGGCTTCGCCACTTGGAGCGTCGCACCGCACCCGGGCTCCGTCACCTGGGCGCGCGGTCAACTTCCCACGCTGCACGGTCCGTTGACCGTCGGCTGGAAGCGCGGCGGCGGTGACCGGCAGTTCACGCTCGACCTGACGGCGCCCAAGGGGACGTCCGGTGTCGTCGACCTGCCCGCGGCGGGCACGCGCGTCACCGTCAAGGTCGACGGCCGGGTCGCCTGGGACGGCTCGGGGGCGCACGCCTTCCAGGCCATGCTCAAGGACGGCCGGGTGACACTGCGCGGCATCCCGGCGGGCAGCCACACGATCACGGTGACCGGCAAGGCGTCCTGAACCGTCCGCCGCACACGCCCTCTCCCGGACCGGCGCCTCGGCCGGGCCGGGAGCGGCCGGTCTCAGGAGCGGGCCGGGAGAGGCCGGTCTCAGGAACGGGCCGTGGATTCCGGGAGAGCCGTGGGTTCCGGGAGAGCCGTGGAATCCGGGACATCCGTGGAATCGACGTAGTGGACGGTCGGCCGGGGGTGCATCAGGAAGTCGTGGTGCGAGATGTTCCAGGCGTACGCCCCGGCGAGCGCGAACAGCACCCGGTCGCCCGCGCGGAGTCCCGCCGCCGGGACCCGCCGGGCGAGCACGTCCTTGGGTGTGCACAACTGGCCCGCCAGCGTGACCAGTTCGCCGTCGGCCGCCGAGCGCGGCCACGGGTGCGGCCAGTCGTCAACCGGCAGCAGCACGCAGGGCTGGTCGTGGCCCTTGGCCGCCGGGGTCCGCAGATGGTGGGTGCCGCCGCGCAGCACCGCGAACTCCTCGCCGTGGCTGGGCTTCACGTCCAGCACGTCGGTGGCGTACCAGCCGCAGTACGCGGTCAGGGCGCGGCCCGGTTCGATGCGCAGCAGCGGTCCGGGGTGGGCGTCGAGCAGCCGGGCGAGCCCCTCGCCGTACGCGGCCCAGTCGAAGCGGTCCGCCGGGCGGGTGTAGTCGACGGCCATGCCGCCGCCGACGTTGACCTCCCGGAGCGGGACGCCGTGCCGCGCCGTGAGGTCACTCGCCCAGGCGACCACGGCCTCGGCGACGGCGAGCAATCGCGGCGCCGGGAGGCCGCTGGCCAAATGGGCGTGCACACCGCGCAGTTCGAGGTGCGGGTGGCTGCCGTCGGTGAGCGCGCGGACGGCCGCGTCGGCCTGCGCCGGATCGAGGCCGAAGGGCGAGGGTCCGCCGCCCATAGCCAGCACACCCGTCGCCAACTCCCCCGGTGCGACAGCGAGGTTGAAGCGCAGCAGCACGCCGACGCGGGTCCCGCGCGCGGCCACGAGATGCGCGAGCACGCGCAGTTCGTACGCGCTCTCCACGTGGAAGCGGTCCACGCCGAGGTCGAGCGCGGCCGTGATCTCGGCGGGGGTCTTCCCCGGTCCGCCGAAGGCCAGCGGGCGGCCCGGCACCGCCGCCGCCACATGGGCGGCCTCGCCGCCGGACGAGACCTCGTAGCCGGTCACGTACGGGCCGAGCGCCGCCAGGATCTCCGGCTCCGGGTTGGCCTTCGCCGCGTAGTACAGCTCCGCCCGCTCGGGCAGCGCCGCCCGCACGGCCGCCGCGTGCGCGCGCAGCGCCGCCAGGTCGTAGAGGTAGGCGGGCAGTTGGGAGGTCGGAACGGCGAGAGCCGTGGTCCGTACCGAGTCGGGGACGGCGACAGGTGCGGGTGCGGGTGCGGTCATGACTGCGTCCTCGCGTCGTCGGGATCGCGGTCGGCGCCGCGCACGGGGTGTCCGGGTCCGCCGTCCGGTGCCGGCAGGACGTGCTCGGCGAGCGGTGCCGGCAGGACGTCCTCGGCGAGGGGCGACGGCAGGCGTACGTATCCCGCGAACCGGTCGGCCGCGCGTTCCCAGCGGGTGAGGAGATTGGCCTTGGCGGGCAGCGGCGCTCCGGCGAGCAGGGCGTCGAGCCGGGAGTGATGGCCGTGCTCGTCCGCGTGGTCGCGGATGGCGCGGCGGACCTCGGCCCACAGGGCGGGTTCGGTGTCCGGGTGGAGGTCTGCGAGGGCGGCCAGCATCTCGGCGACGTGGTTGACCAGCAGGCAGTAGACCACCCGGTCCCAGCCCCGGTCGGCGTCGTAGCGCAGGTGCTCCGCGACTTCGGGCGGCAGCGCGGCGAGCGCGTCGGCGCAGGGGCCCGAGAGCAGTTCGGGGACCAGTTTGGTGCCCTCCAGGTCGCGGAAGAGCACCTGGACGGGGTCGCCGTCGGTGTCGACGCAGACCAGCACGTTCTGGAGGTGGGGTTCGAGCACCACGCCGTGGTCGAAGTAGGCGGCAAGCACCGGGGGTACGAGCAGCCGCAGGTAGGCGCGCCACCAGCGCAGGGCCGCCGCCGGGCCGCCGTCCGCGACCAGCCGGGAGATGTGCCCCGGTCCTGTCGGGTACTCGTCGGCGACGGCGGCGGCCAGCAGCGCGGTGCCGCCGGGCCCGAGCCGCCGGTCGAGCCCTTCCCTGACGATCACGCCGAAGCCTTCGAGCAGCGACTGGTCGGGGCGGCCGTCGCGGCCGGGCAGGGCCAGGCTGCGGTAGGCGGGCTCGCGCAGGACGTCGGCGCCGGGGAAGCGGGCGGCGAGGTCGGCGAAGGCGGGCCGCAGCATCCGGGTCAGGGCGACGGCCCCGGCCAGTTCATAACTGGCGTTCTTGCGCAGGCAGTTGGTGATCCGCACATTGAGGCTGAATTTGAGGAAGGTGTCGCCGTCGTAGAGGGTGCGGACGGAGGCGGTGGCGGCGAAGCGGGTCCTGCCGGGGCCCAGGTCCAGCACGTCGCGGCGGTCCAGGGCGGCGCGCAGCGCGGGGTGGCGGCGCAGCAGGTCGTACTGCCAGGGGTGGGCGGGCAGCAGCCGGTAGCCCGTGGGCACGGCCGCGAGCCGGTCCAGCGGGTCGGCGGCGCCGGGCTCGGCGCACTCCTGGACGGTCAGATCCTCGCGCACGGCGAGCAGCCGCAGCGGGAAGGACGCCGAGGTCTCCGGTGCGTAGGCGGCCCATGAACCGGGGTCGCCGCCACGGGACTTGGGGGCCGGGTGGAAGCGGTGGCCGTAGACGAGCGACTGTTCGGAGGCGAGGTATCCGGCGAGCGGGAGCCCGGCCGCGACGGGGCGCGGGGCGCGCAGCGCGGTGGCGACTCCGTGGTGGCTGGACTCCACCTGGTCGAGGAATTCGTCGTTGGGCACGCCGGTGAGCGAGGTCAGCTCGGCGTGGGTGTGTTCGGCCAGCCGTCGCCAGTCGATCTCGGTCCAGTCGTCGTGGCCGGTCTGTTCCGTGACCGGTCCCGCGAAGCGGTGCGCGCCGAGCAGTGAGGTGCGGCGCAGCGCGACCCGCAGCCGTACTCCGGTGCGGGACAGCCGTACCAGCAGGCGGCCGTCGATGACGGCGGTCTGGTGCTCGGGCCCCGACACCTCGCGGAGCAGGCAGTTCAGCAGGGTGTGGGCCACGGCCCGGTCCGCGTCGGGCAGTCCCGCGTGCCGGGCGCAGTCGGCGGGTCCGGTGATGGTGGGCAGCGTCATCAACGGCTCCGCAGAAGGTAGTTGGGTCCGGTGGTGTAGTGCTTGTTGATGTCGGTGGCTCCTGAGCGGTCCTTGGTGAGCAGCGTGCCCGCGCTCACCATCGCTTTGACGGGCAGGCGCGGTGCGTCGAGCACACGCGCGCGCAGGGTCTCGCCCGCTTCGCCCGGCCGGGTGCCGAGCCGCCGCGCGGCCCGGTCGAGCAGGTCGCGTACGCGGTCGAGCAGGTCTTCCAGCGGGGCGCGGCCGAGCCGCGCGAGGGCGAACGCGTAGGCGCCCGCGCACAGATGGACGGTGATGGTGGTGAACAGATCGGCCACCGGGCCGTCGTCGTCGACCAGGATGCGCGGGTCGTCGAAGGCGGCGCGCTCCGGCGCGTCGGGGCCGAGGGCCGCGCGCAGCCGCACGCGGTTGACGCGCAGGCCGTCGTCGTCCTTGAGGAGCAGGCGCAGCCGGGTGCGGCCTTCGGGGTCGTCCAGCAGCAGCGAGATGTTCTGCTGGTGGGACTCCAGGGCGATGCCGTATCCGAAGAGCGTGGTCTGCCAGTCGAGGAGCAGGGTGAGGACCGCGTCGAGCAGGGCGAGCGGGTCACCGCCGTAGTAGCGGTCGGCGAGGTGGTCGATGACCGGCCGGCCGTCGGGGGCCTCGGCGAGCAGCGCGGCCATGGGCAGGACGGCGCAGCCGTCGAGGCCGGGCGGGTGGCGGCGGACGAGCACGGCGAGGAGTTCGTGGCCCGCGTGCGCGAACCGGGTCTCGTCGGCGTGCAGCACGCTGTCGCGGAAGCGCGGTTCGCGCGCGGTCACCGCCTCCAGCAGCCGCTGCCCGGCCGCGCCGTCGATCAGGCTGCCCGGTTTGATCGTGCGCCGGTTGAGCAGCCCCAACGTCGAGGTGGCCAGGGGCAGTTTGAGGTGGGTGCCGGGGTCGGCGAGGACCGCGACGGTGCGGGTCGACAGTGTGGGCGCCACGTCCAGGTACGTCCGGTCGGCCAGTACGGACCTGCCGTCGAGGCCGGTGGCGCGCAGCGCGTCCCGCAGCGGGCCGTCCGCCGTGAGGGGGTGGACGGGGACGGCGACATGGGTGCCGTCCAGCTCCTGCGGCAGGCCGAGGGTGAGGGCGGACGGCCGCAGAACGCCGAGGCCGAGGCCGTCGGGTGCCCGATCGCCGTCCGCGCCCTGCACGGTGACGGCCTCCCTGGGCAGGGCGAGCCAGCGCAGGGCGAAGCGCGGCGCGAATTCGGGCGCGTGAGCTAGGAGTTGATTTTCCGTCAGTCCGCTGCGGGCGGCGGAGGTCGGGTGCACCGGGTGGCCGTACCGGGCGGCCAGGGTGTCGTACGCGAGGGCGCCGGTGAGTCCGGTCCACCCGGCGGGGTCACCGCCGTGGCGTGCGGTGAGCCGGGCCACGGTGTCGGCGCGGGTCGCGGTCCGCAGCCGCAGGGCGGTCAGCGCGTCCCGGTACTCGTCCGCGAAGGCGGTGAAGCCCGCGCGGTCCTCGGGCGCCGCGAGAGCGCGCAGCGCCGCCAGGACGTCCTCGCCGGTCGTCAACTCCCGCCCGCCGGGCTCCTGGAGCAGCAGCGGAAGCCGGGCGGCGTACTCGCTCTGGAAGCCGTCCGCCGTGACCGGCAGCAGGAGCGCCGACTCCTCCCCTGCCGGGTCGGTCACGGGCGGCGGCAGCGGCAGCACGTCCGCATCGGCCTCGGGGACCGGCAGTCGCAGCCAGTCGCCGTCGGGGCGGCGTACGAGGGCGCTGCCGGTGCGCAGGCGCACGACGTCCTCGCGCAGCAGCGTGCTCAACACGTCGAGCAGCAGGGCGCGTTCTTCGTCTCCGGCGGCCCGGCCGGTCACCGTCACGGCGTGATCTCCCAGCGGTGCTCGGCGAGGAAGCCGGTGACGGCCCGCTCCACGGCGTCCTCGTCGGGTCCGATGGCCCGGACGACGCCCAGCAGGTCGCGGTTGGTGCGGTGCAGCGGATGCCGTTCGCCGACCGCCCGCAACGGCCGGTAGGTCAGGCGCACGCCGTCGGCCGTCAGGTCGGCCGGGCCGGGGGCGGCGGTGAGGGTGCCCGCCTGCCGCGCGTAGGGGTAGTCGAGCCGGGCGGCGCGGCCGGTCGCGGTGCGCAGGTCGGCCGGGAGGGGTTCGCCCAGATGGATGCGGAGGATGTGTTCGAAGAGCGGCAGGTCGAGCAGTTCGGCCAGCAGCAGGTCGCACTGGTCGCCGATGGCGCGGTAGTTGACCTCGATCAGGCGCGCGCGCCCTTCGTGCAGCACGAATTCGGTGTGGCAGGCGCCGAATCCGACACCGAGGGCGTCGAGTTGGGCGAGGACCTGGTCGACGACGGGCGCGGGGTGCGCGGGGACGAAGGTCAGCCGCTCCTCGATGAAGTACGGCGGCGGGGACAGCGTGGTGCGGAAGCCGCCCAGCACATGGCGGGTCGTACCGTCGCCGAGGGTTTCCAGGGTGAGCAGTTCGCCGGGCAGGAACTCCTCCACGACCAGTGCGGCGCCCGGCCGGTCGGCCTGGATCCGCCGGACGCGGCGCTCCAGGTCCGCCGGGTCCTCGGCGCGTACGACGTCCTCGCTCGCCACGCCCTCGCGCGGTTTGACGACGCAGGGGTACGGCACGTCGAGTCCGGCGAGGCAGGCCGCCGGGTCCTGGCCCGCGGGCACCTGCGCCGACCACACCGTGTCGACGCCCGAGGCGGCCAGGACCCGGCGCGTCTCGGCCTTGTCCTTGGTGCGCAGCGCGGCCTGCCAGCTCTTGGCGGGCAGGCCGAAGTAGTCGGCGGCCAGGGCGGCTTGGACCTGGAGGTGGTCGCTGTTGGTGAAGACGGCGTCCGGCGGCCGATAGGCGGAGACGCGGGTGATGACGGCGCGGAAGTCGCGTACGTCGCACTCCAGGACGCCGACCGCAGGATCGTCGCCGTACGCGGCCCGGTGCGCGGCGGGCTGGTCGGTGAGGACCGTGACGTCCAGGCCGAGGCGGCGGGCGGCCGGGAGGAATCCCTCGGTGACCGAGTCGGTCGGGTTCAGAGCCAGCACATAGAGCCGCATGGGGGTCCACTTCCGGGCGCGCAGTCGTTCGGGCCGACGGTCGTGGGACGACCGGTGACCAGGGGCGCGACGAGCCTAGGTTAGGCATGCCTAACTCTGTCAATTCGCCCCGGCGCGGCGCCGGTTGACGGCCGTGGGCACCGGCGCGTCGGTGCGATTGTCATGCTGTCCGCTGATCCGATCATGTCCACCGACCGGCGCGCGCGACACCGATTTCCGCCGTGCCCGGAGGTCCGCCGTCGCCCCGGTTCGCACGCCGTCCGTCCACCGTCCGACCTGAGCGCGGACGGGCGGTGGACGGACCTTGGACAGCAGGTGAAGCGGGCCGAACCGCCCTACGCCATACGGGGGTTCGGGTGGCGCCGGGCTGCGGCGGCGTCGTTAGCATGTCCGGAGATCCGCGATCTCCCCTGGCTCTCCGTGCGATCGGGGCCAGGGCGGAGGGCGGCCGATGACGTCGGATGGAGGTCCGGGTGGACGGTTTCGCCGAGGCGATGCTGGAGCGGGTGCGCGTGGCTCGGGAGGCGGTGGCCGCCGCGGGGCGGGCGGGGGACGCGTACGCGTTGGCCGTGGCCTGCGACGAGTTGGACGACGCGCTCCGGATCGCCCGCGCGAACGGGGTCGACGCGGATCTTCCAGAGGACGGGGACGACGGCGGCGCGGAGACCGACGGCTGACCGCGGCCCGACGCCCGGCCCGCACTCCCCCGGCACCGCACCCGTCCGGCCCCGATCCCCCCTGGCGCGAACCCGCCTGTTACCCGCCGCCGCCCATGGGCAGCCTGGGAGCAGGGGTCCCGATGCGGCGTCCGCCCCGCCGTACAGTGTCCGGCACACCGCGACGAGGGGATTCGGCATGATCACCGAGCCGGAGATGGTCGAGGAGCCGGAGCCCGACCGCCCCGCCCCCGACATCCTGAGCGGCGCGGGTCACGCGCCGCCGTCGCTGCGCTCCGCGCTCTCCCGGCTGCGCACCCGCCTCCCGCCGCCGCGCTCCCCCGCGGACCCGTACCGCGTCCGCGACACGGGCGGCGGTCACGGCGGCGAGGACAGGGGCCCGACCCTCAAGCCCTGGCGGCCACGGCCCGAGGGACGCCGGGGCCGCGTGCTGTGGGCGCTCGGCGGCGTCGTCACGGCGTCGGCGGTCTGGCTCGCGGTCCTCCAGTTCACCGGTTACGGCGGCCCGCGGCCGGACCTGCACGGCTATCACCTCGCGGACAACCCGTGCACCAGCGACAATCTCCAGCCGCTGTCCGACGCCTTCGGCACCGAATTCCTCCAGGGCATCCCCGTGATCACCAAGGGTCCCGCCCTCGACCACGCCGCCTGCACCCTGACCACGTCGGTGACCGGGAGCGGCGACTGGGAGACGACGTACACGGTCACCGTCACCGTCGACCTGCACAAGAAGTCCGACGTCCACGCCGAATTCGCGGACCTCTCGCATGTGATCGTCCCCGACCCCACGACCGCGGGTTCCGGCGACTTCCTGTTCATGACCGACTCGCCCGAGGTCACCAAGGCGCTGCGCGGCCTCGGCGACCAGGCGTTCACGATCTACGGCACCGCGCGGCAGGCCGTCACCGTCCGGCACGGCGGCGCCGTCTTCTCGCTCAGCGTGGACGGCATCAAGCAGTGGAACGGCGTGGCCGCCCGCCCGCTGAACGCCGACGGCTCCCCCATCGAGGCGACCCCCGCCGACACCATCGCGCTGCGCCCGGCGCTCATCCGGGCCATGCGCCACCTGATGAGCGCCCTCGCGCACTGAGCCGAGCCCCGTCGAACCGAACCGAGTGCCGAGCCGGGCCGAGCCGGGCCGAGTGGAGCCGAGCCGCGTGGAGCCGAGCCGAGCCGGGCCGACTCAGCCCACCGGCCCGGCGCGCGGCCCGCCGCCTCACGTACCCAGGACGGCCCGCAACTCCGGCTGGAGCGCGTCACCGTGGGCGCGCACCATGTCGTCGCACAGCTCCCAGATCCGTTCGACGGGGAGCGAGGCGGCCGTCGCCGGGTCGGTCATGGCGGCGTGCCGGATATGGCGGGGGTCGCCCTCGATCGCGGCGCGGACGACGAGGTCGGTGGTGCTGAGGTAGGTGCGGTTCAGCGCGGCGCACTGCGGCGGCAGCGCGCCGATCCGGGTGGGCTGGACGCCCAACGCGTCGACCAGGCACGGCACTTCGACCGTACCGGCGGCCGGGAGGTCGTCGATGAGGCCGTGGTTGGGCACATTGCCGTAGATGGTGCGCGGGGTGCCGGTGGTGATGCTGTGGATCACCTGCGGCGCGTACTCCATCGTGCCCTCGACCGGCAGCGGGAGTCCGGCGGCGAGCGCGGCGCGGGTCTTCTCGTACGCGGCGACGTTCTCGTCCACGATGCCGAGGTACGCGCCGACGGGCAGCCGCAGCCGCTCGATCTCGCTGTCGTGGTGCAGGTACCAGGGCACGTACTCGGAGGAGTGCTCGCTGGTCTCGGTCGGGTAGTAGCCGAGCCGCCGGTACATGTCGACGCGGACCCTGCGGCGCAGTTGCGGGTCCTGCGCGATGAGCGCGTCGAGCCGCGGGTAGACGTCCTCGCCCTGGTACTCGAAGCGCAGCACCCACGCCTGGTGGTTGACGCCCGCCGCGTGGTAGGTGACCTCTTCCAGCGGGATGCGCAGCAGTTCCGCCAGGTCGTGCATCGTCCAGTACACCGAGTGGCACAGGCCGACGACCCGGGTCAGTCCGGTGGCCTCGGCGAGGTACTGCACGTTCATCGCCATCGGGTTGGTGTAGTTGAGCAGCCAGGCGTCGGGGCAGACCTCCGCGATGTCCCGGCCGAGTTCCCGCAGGACGGGGAAGGTGCGCAGCGCGCGGAAGATGCCGCCGACGCCGAGGGTGTCGCCGATGGTCTGGCGCAGGCCATGGCGGGCGGGGACGTCGAAGTCGGTACGGGTCGCCTCGCCCATGCCGACCTGGATGATGTTGATGACGAAGTCGGCGCCTTCCAGGGCCGCGCGGCGCTCGGCGTGCGCGGTGATCAGCGGCGCCGCGCCGCGCTCGGCCGCGATGTGCCGTGCGGCCCCGTCGGCGGTGGCCAGCCGCTCGGCGTCGATGTCGTGCAGCGCGATGTGCACGTCCTTGAGCTCGGGGAAGGCGAAGAGGTCGGCGAGCAGGCCCTGGGTGAAGACGACGCTTCCGGCACCGATGAAGGCGATCTTGGTCGTACGGGTGGCGCCGCTGGTCGTCGTGCGGGGTGTGGTGCTGGCTGTGCTCATGACGGGTTCTTTCCGTTGCGGGTGGTGGCGGCGCGGGAGGCGCCGAGCGCCTCGTCCCAGGTGGGTTGGGCGGTGGTGCCGCCGTGCGCTCGGGTGGACAGGGCGCCGCAGGCGGCGGCCAGGGCGAGGGCGGCTGCCAGGGGCAGGCCCGCCAAGGTGGCGGCGACGAAGCCGGCGTCGAAGCTGTCGCCCGCGCCGACGGTGTCGAGCGGCCGTACGGGGACGGCGGGGGCGCGCAGCGGGCCGCGGCCGTCGTGGGCCAGGGCGCCGTCCGCGCCGTTCTTCACCACCACCAGCGGACCGCGCGCGGCGAGCAGGGCCGCGGCCCGCTCGACGTCGGCGGGCTCGGGGTCCCCCGCCGGGATCTTCCCGTGCGCCTCGGGGTCACCGGACACGGCCTCCCCGACGGCCGCCAGGGCGCACGCCTCCCTGGCGTTCGGCAGCAGGATGTCGGTGACGGGGAGCAGCGCGGCGATTCCGGCCGGGTCCCAGTCGCCCGCCGGGTCGTCGTTGGTGTCGAGCGAGGTGGTGGCGCCGTGCGCGCGGGCGGTGCGGAAGAGGTCGGGCAGCGCGGTCGCGAGTCCCGGCAGCAGGAAGTACGAGGCGGCGTGCACATGGCGGCTGTGCGCGAGCAGCGCCTGGGGCACGTCGGCGCCGACGGTGGCCGTGAGGGTGCCGGGCGCGGTGAGGATGGCGCGGTCGTCGCCGCGGGTGAGCACGGTGGTCAGCGGCGTCGGCAGGTCCGGGTCCACCCGCAGCGCCGCGGTGTCGACGCCGCGCTCGGCCAGGGCGGTACGGACGTACCGGCCGGTGTCGTCGTCGCCGATCCGGCCGGCGATGGCGACCTTCAGGCCGAGCCGGGCGGCGCCGCACGCCATGATCGCGGCGGAGCCGCCGAGGGTCAGCAGGCCGGTGGGGACGAGCTGTTCGCGCTGGCCGAAGGCGAGCGGGGCGTCCAGCGGCCCCAGGACGATGTCGGGATTGGCGTCCCCGATGACGAGCAGGTCGAACGTGTCCGGCATGAGCTGGCTTTCTGTGGTGGTGGGGCGGAAGTCCGGCGGCGGAAGTCCGGGCGGTGTCCCGTCAGCCCTTCGGGCGACGGAGCGGGTCCGTCCGTCCTCGGGCGACGGGGCGGTGTCCCGTCAGCCCTTCAGGCCGCTGGAGGTGATCGACTGGATGAACTGCTTCTGCGCCGCGAGGAAGGCGAGCAGCACCGGCAGGACGGTCAGGACGTTGCCCGCCATCACCGCGGACCAGCGGGTGTGGTGCAGGCCCTGGAAGGTGGTCAGGCCGAGTTGCAGCGTGTACTGCGTGTCGTGGTTGATGGCGATCAGCGGCCAGGTCAGGTCGTTCCAGGTGCTGAGGAAGGTCAGCACCGCGACCGTGCTCAGCGCGGGCCGCGACAGCGGCAGCACGATGAGCAGCAGCACGCGCAGCCGTGAGCAGCCGTCGATCCACGCGGCCTCCTCCAGCTCCCTGGGCAGCGAGAGGAAGAACTGCCGCAGCAGGAAGACCGCGAAGGGCGTGACCAGCGACGGCACGATGAGCGCGCCGAGGGTGTCGATCAGGCCGAGCCGCTTCATCACCAGGAAGGTCGGGATCATGGTGAGCTGGAACGGGATCGCCATGGTGGCCAGCATCAGCACCAGCAGGGTGCGCGAGCCGGCGAACCGCATCCGGGCGAAGGCGTATCCGCCGAGCGCGCCGAAGACGAGGTTGGAGACGACCGCGACGACGGAGACGATCAGCGAGTTGGCGAACCAGCGCGGGAACAGCGCGTTGCCGAGCACGTAGCGGTAGCCGCCGAGGTCGATGTGGGAGGGCCACAGCGCGGGCGGGAAGCGGTTGATCTCGGCGTTGCTCATCACCGAGCTGACCAGCAGCCAGATCAGCGGGACCGCGAAGAGCAGGGCGAGCGGGGCGAGCAGCAGGTGCCAGCCGCTGAAGGGCAGCCGCGACCGCCGGGGGCGGGGCGCGCTCGGCCGCGGGGCGTCGGCGTTCTCGGCGCCGGGCGGCGCCGCGTCGGGCAGGGCTGAGGTGACGGTCATCGCGGGGCTCCTTCGAGGCGTACGGGCTCGCGGCGGCGCAGGGCCCGCGTGCCGACGGCGATCACCAGCAGGGCGAGCGCGAGCACGTAGGCGGCGGCTGCCCCGTAACCGGCGGTGAAGTTCTTGAACGCCTGCTCCCAGATGAAGTAGACGATCACGGTGGTGGAGCCGAGCGGTCCGCCCTTGGTGGTGACGTAGACGAGGTCGAAGACCTGGAGGGAGTTGATGGTCTGCCACAGCAGCAGGAAGACGTTGACCGGGGTGAGCGTCGGCAGCACGACGTGGCGCAGCAGTTGGCGGCGTCCCGCCCCGTCGAGTCTGGCGGCCTCGATGAGGGACTGCGGCACGTCCTGGAGCGCGGCGAGGTAGACCACGACGCAGAAGCCGGTGCCGCTCCACAGGGAGATCGCGACGAGGACGAGGAGGGCCTGCGACGGATCGGTGAGGAACCCCTGCGGGGAGACGCCGATGGAGTGCAGTACGGAGTTGGCGGCGCCGAACTGCGGGTCGAGGATGAAGGAGAACAGCACGCCCTGCGCGGTGGCCGAGATGACGAACGGTACGAAGATCAGGGTGCGGTAGACGCCGACGAGCCGGATGCGCCGGTTGAGCGCGAGGGCGAGCGCCAGGCCCAGCAGCATGCTCAGCGGGACGTACAGCGCGGTGTACTCCAGGGTGTTGCGCACCGCCTGGCTGAAGTGCGGGTCCTTGGACAGGGCCCGGTAGTTGGCCAGGCCCACCCAGCGGCTGGGGGTGACCAGGTCGTCCGCGCGGAAGGACAGCAGCAGCGACCAGACCACGGGGACGACGCTGAGGCCGAGGATGACCACGATCGAGGGCGCGATGAAGGTCCACGCGGTCGCGGACTCGCCGCGCAGCCTGCGGCGCCGGGCGCGCAGTTGCTGTGCGTGCTCGCGGTCGCGGTCCTGGTCGGACAGGGTGAGCGGGGCGGGGCGGCGCTGCGCGGGGCCCGGCCTGTGCCGGGGCAGCAGCCGCGGCGTGGTTCTCGACATGGGTCTCCTCAACGCGGGATGAGCAGTGCGGCGTTGGCTTCGTGCGCACAGTCGCGCAGTGCCTTGGCGGGGGTGCTGCGGCCGAGCAGCACCGCGGTGATCGCCTGGCCGAGCGCCTCGGAGATCTGCGGGTAGGCGGGGTGGGCGGGGCGTACCCGCGCGGTCTCCAGGGCCTTGGTGAAGACCGACAGACCCTCCGTGCGGGAACTGCGGTCCTGCCACGCGGGCAGCGCCTGGGTGCTGCGGCTGAGCGGGAGGCTGCCGGCCTGGATGTCCCATCGCACGTCCTGCGGCGGCTGGATCAGCCATTCGACGAAGGTGCGGGCGGCGGCGACGCGCGCCGAGCCGTTGTCGAAGACCGTCCAGGTGTCGGGCCCGGAGATGGTGACCTCTTTCCCGCTGTAGCTGGGCAGCGGGACGACGTGGTAGTCGATCTTGGCCTGGATGACGTCGGGCAGTTGCCAGGGGCCGGTGGGGACCATGCCCATCCGGCCGGAGAGGAAGACCTGGTACATCTGCTCGCTGCCGGGCTTGGGGTCGATGTAGACGCTCTTGTCGGAGGCGAGGGTGGCGATGGTCTCCAGGGCGCGGACGCCGGTGTCCTCGAAGCCGATGCCGTGGCCGTCGGCGGAGATGACCTCGCCGCCGAGGTCCCAGATCATCGGCCAGATCCGCCAGACGGTGTCCTCGTCGCCGACGCCCGGCCAGCCGGTGCCGAAGGTGCCGTCGGCGTGGCTGGTGAGCTTCTTCGCGGTGGCCGTGAACTCGTCCCAGGTCCAGCCGGGCTCGGGCAGCGGCACTCCGGCGCGGGCGAAGAGCTTCTTGTTGCAGACGACGGCGAGCGAGTCGATGAGCGCGGGCGCGGCGCGTACCCGCTTGTTGACGGTGACGGCCTCGCGGGCCGGGGTCCAGAAGTCGTTCCAGGGGGTGGGGCCGTGGGCCATCGTCGCCGTGAGGTCCACGACCTTGGGGCTGCGGGCGATGCTGGCCAGGTCCGAGCCGAAGATGTAGGCGATGTCGGGGTACGAGCCGGAGGCGAGCGCGGCGGTGACCTTCTGGAGCATGGCGTCGGACAGGACGCCGCCGCCGGGGTCGACCCTGATCTTCGGGTGGGTGCGGTTGAACTCGGCCACCAGTTGCTGGATCGCGGCGCGGCCGGTGTCGGTCTGGCCGTGCCACAGCTCGACGGTGACCCGGCCGTCCGCGCCCACGCCGTCGCTCTCGCCGGTGCCGCAGCCCGCGAGCAGCGCGCCCGCGGCGGCGCCGGAGAGCAGTCCTGTGCCGCGGCGCAGGACGTCACGGCGGGAGAGTCCGGTGTCCCGGCGCGGGTGCCCGGCGGGCGGCGGGTCGCCGGGGAGCGGGCTGCGGGGCAGGACGGGGCCTGCGGTCATCGGTGCCTCCAGAAGGCGGAAGTGCGAGTGCGGGTGCCGGGCGGCGGCTGGGGGGCGGGGCCGTTGCCCGTGCCGGGCGGCGGGGGCCCGGGGGGGGGGGGGGGGGGGGGGGGGAGGGGGGGGGGGGGGGAGGAGGGGGGGGAGAAGGGGGGGGGGGGGGGGGGGGGGGGGGGGGGGGGGGGGGGTGGGGGGGGCGGCGGTGCGTTGTTGAGGGGCGGGGAGGTCGGAAAC